>JASHYQ010000069.1 GCA_030042955.1 Thermoplasmata archaeon | reverse complement strand
TCCAGCGGCGCCCGCCGAGCACGGCAGCGGAGGCGGAACCGACGCCCCCGCCAAGGGGTTAATCCTGGCCTCGGCCTCTAGGTACTGTGTCGCCGGACCGCGCGAGCTCGCGCCCTTCGCCTCTCACCCTCGTCGTGCTGCTGTGCGCGCTCGCCGTGGGCGCTGCCGCCAGCATCATCGTGGCGGCCCGGGCGGCGGCTCCGTTCGCCCCCTCCACGACCCCGGAACTCTACATCTCGAACGGGGTCGTGATCCTGTTCCTGGCGCTCCTCTTCGGAGGGATGATCGCGGCGCTCCTCCATCAACGGATGGGCTCGCCCTCGATCATTCCCGGACGGGCCATCGCAACGATGCTGATGGTCGTCCTCGGGCTGGTTCTCTTTGTCGTGCTCTACCGGTACATCCAGGGCAGCGGCTACACGCCCACCGGCTCGGGAAACGGGTCGGTGCCTACCGGTCCGGGCGGGTCGAGCGGGAGCCCCTCGGGCCCGTCGTTGGGCGGAGGGGGCGGCACGTTCTCGGTCCTTCACGTGCCCTCCTGGACCCTCTTTGCCCTCGTCGCGGTCATCTCGGTGGTGGTCGTGGCCGTGGTGGCCCCGCGGGTGCGAACCTACCTGATCGACCGGCGCGAGAGGCAGGTCCAGCCCAGCGAGGAGCAGGAGGTACGCCAGGTGCTCGGACGAGCCGCCGAGCGCCTGGCCGCCGGGAGCGACGCTCGGAGCGTGATCCTCGAGCTCTACGCCGGGCTCCTCGCTCGGGTCGCCCCCCTGGCCCCTAACATCGACCCGTCGACCCCGGAGGAGATCCGGACCCAGCACCTCATCCGGCTCGGCATCCGGCCCGGGGCCGCCTCCGAGCTCACCCGACTCTTCGAGGAGGCGCGGTACTCGAGCCATCCGCTCGGCCCCGAAGCGACCGAACGAGCCTCGCGGGCCATCCGGACCGCCGAGGCCGACCTGGCCCGCGTCGCGCCGCTCCCATGAACCTCCCGCCGGACTGGCCGCTGCTGCTCGTCGCGGGCGCGGCGACCGTACTCGCGATCGACGCAGGTTCGAACCTTGACGTGGCGGTCCCCGCCGGGGTCGTGGCCGTCACGGCCGCCGGCCTGTTGTTGGCCACCTCCCTAGGCCAGGTCGCCTGGCGACTCCCCTCCTCCTCCCCGCTCGAGCCGCCGACCACGATGTCGAGCCTGCGGGCCGCCTTCCGCTCGGGACGCGCAGGCCGCATGTCGATCGTGGTCGAGCTCGACCGCCTCGAGCGGCGCGTCCTCCACCCCAGCCTCCCGACCCGGAGCGCGGCCGAGGACGAGCGGATCCGCCGGATGTCCCATGCGGAGTTTCGCGCCTACCTCAACGGTCGGCTGGACGCGATCGAAGCGGGGGACCAGTGAGCGAACCGACGGCTCCCTCCTTTCGCTGGCGGCCCCTCTCCTACCTGCTCCTCGGGTTCGCCGTCGTCCTCTTCGCGCTGGGCATTGCGGGGCGGAACCCGGTGCCGATCCTCACGGGGTTCCCCCTTCTCCTCGCTCCGATCGTCGCCCCGCTCATCGGGACCCGGCGGAGCCCCCGCGTGACCGTCACCGGCCAGGTCGAAGGCGCGGGCGGGGTCATCGACGTCATCTTTCACCTGACACCGCAGCGTCCGGTGTCCCCCGGGGACCTCCGGGTCGTCGTGCCCCTGCCGGGGGGAATCGACGAACGAGCTCCCCCGCACGCCTCGTTGGACGGCGACAGCCTTCGGGTCGAGCTCTCCTGGTCGGTTCCCCAGCCGACGGTCGCGAACGTCCCGGTCCCCGAGGTCCGATGGGAGGACGCGATCGGGCTGCTCGAGCGCCCGGTCGAGACCTCCGGCGAGCCGCTGTCGATCGAGCGGTATCCCCCCGAGCTCCAACGCGCGGGCGTGTTCCGCCTCGAGCACACCATCGCCCTCCCCGGGGAGACGCGCTCCCGGGCGATCGGGTCCACGGGCGAGTTCTTCGGGATCCGGGAGGCGACCCTCCACGACCCCCCGCGCGTGATCAACTGGTTGGCCTCCGCACGGGCCGGCCGACGGTTGGCCAACGAGTACGCGCTGGACCGGACCGGAGACGTCCTCATCCTGATCGATGCCCGACCGACCCCGCTCGGGCCCACGGTCGATGCGCGCCTGCTCGGAATCTCGCGCGCTGCGGCCTACGGCCTCGCCGACGCCTTCCTGCAGGAGAAGACCCGGGTGGGCCTGGGGGTCTACGGCGAGTTCCTGACGATCCTGCCCCTCGCCACCGGCCGCGCCCAGCGTCTCCGGATCCACCAGATGCTCTTCCAAACCGCGTTGGCCTCGATTGGCGGCCCGGCCGAGCGGTGCGCCGTGAGCCTGCGGCGGTACTATGCCCGGGGGATGTCGACGATCCTCCTCTCTCCGCTCGCGGACGACGAGTCGATGCTCCTGGTTCCCCACCTCCGACGCCGCGGCTTCCACCCCATCGTCCTCAGCCCGTCGTTCCTGCCGCTCGCGGCCCTGACGTCGAACTTGGGGGCGGAGGATGAGGCGGTCGTGGACCGGGTCGGACGGCTGCTGCGGCGCGAGCAGATCGCCCGCACGTGGCGTGACGCCCCGGCCATCGATTGGGTGGACTTTTGGTCCCTCGGTGGGTTCGTCGACTTCCTGAACCGGCCTACGCTGCGGGAGCGCGGGATATGACCGAGCCCAGCCCGCGCGGCCCCCCGGTCTCCCGCGTGGTGGGGTGGCCGCTCCTCCTCCTCGCGGTCGTCCTCGCGGGCTTCGGAACGCTCGGCTCGCTGCCCCTCGCGGAGGCCTTGGAGGTGGCGCTCGGGTCCGTGACGCTCGGCGCGGTGCTCCGCCTCGTTCCTCGACGGTCCCTCCACGCGCTGGCCTCGGTTCCTCCGCTCCTCGGACTCACGGTGCTCGCGAGCTATGCGACCGCCACGGGGGTCACGGCGCTGTATGGAGGCGTGGCCGCCCTC
>JASHYQ010000068.1 GCA_030042955.1 Thermoplasmata archaeon | reverse complement strand
GGTCTCTCCTACACCGGGACGAAATCGAAGCTGTACGGGCTGAAACCGCTCACGACGCGGATGCCCGCGGTCACGCAGCCGAAAGGCCACGTGCATTTCCGGACCAAGCTGTTCTGGACGATCACCGTCCTTCTGATGTACTTCCTGCTGACGAACATCTACCTCTTCGGCGTCGACCAGGCGACGGTCATCGACCTGTTCGCCAGCTACCGGGCGATCCTCGCGGGCGCCCAGGGGACGATCCTGGACCTCGGGATCGGCCCGATCGTCACCGGGTCGATCATCATGCAACTGTTCACCGGGGCGAAGATCATCAACCTCGACCTCACCGACGACGAGGACAAGGGGACCTACCAGGGGACCCAGAAGGTCCTCGTCATCGCGATGATCCTGATCGAGGCGGTCCCCCAGGTCTTCGGGTACCTGATCCCCTCAGCCTCGATCGTCTCGAGCC
The DNA here is from genome assembly GCA_030042955.1 of Thermoplasmata archaeon. GTDB lineage: Archaea > Thermoplasmatota > Thermoplasmata > Lutacidiplasmatales > UBA184 > Lutacidiplasma. The sequence continues at coordinate 3,546 of JASHYQ010000068.1, read as the reverse complement.
TCGGGGTCGCCTCCCCGGGGAACGGCCTCCTCCTCGCGAACACGATCATCGTGGCGCAGCTGGTCTTCGGCAGCTACCTCGTCTTCCTGATGGACGAGGTCGTCTCGAAGTGGGGGATCGGCAGCGGGATCTCGCTGTTCATCGCCGCGGGGGTCTCCCAGCAGATCGTCCAAGGGACGCTCAACTGGGTACCCCAGAACCCGTCGCTCGCGCTCTCGCAGACGAATCCACCGAGCGGGGCGATCCCCAAGACCTTCTGGTTCCTGACCCATCTCTCGGCGAGCCAGATGGCGAGCGGGGGGTGGGAGCAGGTCCTCCTGCGTCAGCCGAACCCGATCGTGGCGCTCGTGGGCACGGCCACGATCTTCTTCCTCGTCGCGTGGACCGAATCGACCCGGATCGAGCTGCCGCTCTCCCACGCCGAGGCGCGGGGGGCGCGAGGTCGGTATCCGCTGCGGCTGATCTACGCGTCGAACATCCCGGTCATTCTCATGAGCGCGCTCCTCGCGAACGTCTCGCTCTTCACCATCCTCCTCTGGTCGAACAGCACGCTCTCGCGGTTCCCGCTCCTCGGACATCAGTGGTGGATCGGGCAGTACCCGAGTGCCGCAGTGGCGACCGCCTCGGGGATCAGTCAGACGCAACCGTTGACCGGAGGGGCCTACTACCTCTCTCAGCTGAACGGCCTCGAGTCCTGGCTGCTCCCGATCCTGAACTTCCAGACGTACGGGGGCTTCCTGTACGGACATACGTGGTGGGAGGGTCTGATCCACGTCGCGGTCTACTTCGGGGCGATGGTCGGTGGCTCGATCCTCTTCGCCAAGTTCTGGATCCAGACCACGAACATGGGCCCGGAGGCGGTCGCCCGGCAGATCGAGGCTTCCGGGATGCAGATCCCCGGCTTCCGTCGGGAGCCCCGGGTCCTTCGGCGCGTCCTCGAGCGGTACATCCCGGTCATCACCGTGATCAGCGGCGCGGCCGTCGGGGCGCTCGCGGCCGGGGCGGACCTCATCGGGACGTTAGGCAATGCGAGCGGTACGGGGGTCTTGCTGATGGTCGGGATCATCATCAACCTCTACGAGGCGATGGGCCGCGAGCAGTTGATGGAGATGAACCCGCTGCTGCGCCGCTTCTTGGGAGGCGAATCCTAAGATGCCGGACCCGGATGCGCCGTTGCCGTCCGGAGGACCGGCCGGGCCGCTCGACTCGACCGAGGAGAGCGAGCTCACCGAAGGAGCGGCGGAGTCCGCGCTGGTCGAGACCGCTCCCGAGGCGGGCGGCGAGCCGCCCGCGCTCCCGGAGCCGGAGGAGTCCGCCCCCACGCCCGCTCCTCGACCGGCCGCCCCTCGCCCCACGTTCAAGATCTCGACCTTCATCATCGTCTTCCTCGGCCTCCTCGGCCTCCTGATGCTCATCGAGACGAGCACCCGCAACGCGATCGCCTGCTCGCTCGGCACCTACTCCGTCGCGCCGGCGAGCCCGTCGTGCTCGCCCGGGAGCGGCCCGCTCTACTACCTCATCGGATTCCAGTCCCAGCACCTGCTCGCCACGATGGCGATCGCCGGGGCGATCGAGATGCTCGTGACGGCGTTCGCCTACAACTACACGACGGACTGGGTGAAGCAGGCGAAGGTCGCGAAGTGGAGCGGCGCGTTCCGGAAGGTCCAGATGGCGGCGGTCCGGTCGGGAAAGAAGGACAAGATCGCCGCGCTCCGGCCGTTCCAGGAGCGGATCACCCGCCTCTCGAGCGAGGTGACGATCGCCCAGTTCAAGGGGATGGCCATCACCTACTTCATGCTCATCCTGATGTACACCTGGGTCGGCCTCGTCATCGCGAACGCGAGCTACTCCCAGCAGACGATCTCGCTCGGCGGCGGCTCACTGCATCTCATGGCCCCGGTCCTCTCCGGGCTCCCGATCCCGTGGTGGTTCCTGATCTTCTCGCTGTACACGATCCCGTTCTCGCTGGCCTTCCGGAGGGTCCTCAAGCACTTCTGGGTGCAGCGATACGCCCGACAGCACCACGTCCAGCCGGTCGCCCCCGCGCCCGCGGCGACCGGGGGTTCGGCGTGATCGGCCGGGTGGTCGCGCTCGGAGGACCGCCGGGAAGTGGAAAGTCGACCGCGGGTCGACGGGTCGCCGAGGCGCTCGGCCTCGAGTACTGCTCGGCGGGAGAGGTCTTCCGGGCCGAGGCGAGAGCCCACGGGATGGACCTCGAAGCGTTCGGGCATTTCGCGGAGAGCCATCCCGAGGTCGACCGGAAGCTGGACGAGACGATGCAGGCGCTCGCCCGGCCCGGGGTGCTCCTGGACGGGCGGGTCCAGGCGGCCCTCTGCCGGGGACGGGGCCTCCCGGTCTACTCGATCGTCGTGACCGCCGACGAGGCGGAACGGGCCCGCCGGGTCGCCGCGCGGGATGGGCAATCCGTGGAGGAAGCGTTACGGCGGATCCGGGACCGGACGGAGAGCGAGCGGGCCCGGTACATGAGATTCTACGGGGTCGACCCCGAGGCCGAGCGCCCCGACCTCCTGGTCGACTCGACCGACCTCTCCCCGGCCGCGGTCGCGACCGCGATCACCGAGTTCCTTCTCTCCCGCCCCGGGGGAGAGACCCGGTGATGTCCGACCTTCCGACGACGGGGGGGTGGCCGGCCCCCGTCGCCGAGCGGCTCGCCGCGGGGACGTTCCTGTTGATCGACAAACCTCGGGGGCCCTCCTCCCACCAGGTGACGGCCTGGGCCCGAGACCTGCTCGGCCTCCGCCTCGCCGGGCACGCTGGGACGCTCGACCCCAACGTCTCGGGACTGCTCTGGGTCGGGGTCGGTCCGGCGCTCAAGCTGTTGCCGCTCGTCCTCGAGTTCCCGAAGCGGTACGTCGCCGCGGTGAACCTCCACGCGCCGGTTCCCCGGCGCGACCTCGACCGCATCGTCGCCGAGTTCACCGGGCCGATCTACCAGACCCCGCCGGTCCGCTCGGCGGTAAAGCGGGAGCGGCGGGTGCGGACGGTCCATCGGCTGACCGTCGTGGAGGTCAGCGGGACCCGGGTGCTCCTGGACGTCGTCGCGGATTCGGGGACGTACATCCGGACCCTCGCCGTCGACCTGGGCGAGGCGCTGGGTACGGGCGGCCACCTGGAGGAGCTGCGCCGCGTCTCGACCGGACCGTTCGACGAGGGCCAGTCGGTGTCGCTCACCGCCCTGGCCGACGCGGTCTCGGCCGCCCGGGAGGGGGATCCGGGGGCGCTGCTGGCCATCCTGCATCCCCTCGAGGAGGTGTGGAGGGAGTTTCCCACCATCGTCCTGAAGGACGGAGCGGCAAGCGCCGTCGCCCACGGAGCCGGGCTCGCGAAAGGAGGGATCCTCGCCCTCCCGAAGCCGTTCGCCAAGGGCGCCCGGGTCGCGCTCGTCACGCGGACCAACACCCTCATCGCCACCGGGGTCGCGCAGCACGATTCGAAGGAGCTCGGGAGCGTCCGCCACGGGTGGGTCGTCGGAGAGACCAGGGTCTTCGTCGACCCGGACCAGTACCCGGCGCAGTGGCGTCGTCC
>JASHYQ010000067.1 GCA_030042955.1 Thermoplasmata archaeon | reverse complement strand
TGGTAGGTCTGGCGCGACAGGTCGCCCTTCCGCCCCGACGGGTTCTCCCTCAGGTCTGCTTCGTACGAGCGCCGCACGTCGGCGAGATACGCGATCGTGTTGGAGTAGAAATCGTGGGGGAGCTTGGCGAGCCCCCTCGTCGCCGCCTCGTTGCGGCGCCATTCGAGCAGGAGCGAGAAGTGGTCGGGCATGCTTCCTCGGGGAAGCTCCCCACCGCCGAAGGACTATAGGAGGTGTGCGGTCTCTGGGCCGGCACCGGTGCTGGGTGGGTCCTCGCCGGCGCCAGAGGGCCGATGCGCGAAGGCAACGATTCCGCGGCCGCCCTCGAACGATTCGTCGACCTCTGGCAGCGCCTGCGGGCGGCGAGCGCGAGGCCCGGGACGGTGGTGCTCGTCGAGGGCGAACGCGACCGCCGCGCAGTACGCCGTCTCGGACTCGCCGGGACGGTCGCCACGCTGCATGACGGCCGAACGCTTTCGGAGACGGCGGAGCGGCTGGTCCGTCACGGGCGCCGAGTGGTGGTCCTGACCGACTGGGATACCGAGGGCGGCCACCTCGCCCACCGGATCGGTGAGTTCCTCAAGGCCGAGCGCCTGGAGCTGGACCTCGATACCCGCCGACGTCTCGCCCGAGTACTCCGCGGGGAGTTGGTCCACGTCGAGGGCCTGTACGGGTGGGCGCGTCGCCTCGCGGAGAGCCAAGGGGACACGATCGAGCAGCGCCTCGACGACGACGGCGGCGAGGCTTCTCTTAGGGGATAGCCTTCGTCTGGGTCCGTCGGGTCGGGCGGCGGTTGGCGGCGCGTGACGGTCGGAACCGCTCTGCCCCCTTTCCCTTCCAACGGAGGCCGCGGCCCTCACGCCCCGCGCTGGTGAGACCGCGGTAAACCCGTCCTTTCTGAGAGGGAGCCGCGATCCAGTTGATCTTCGGGTCGGCCAGGATCTCTGGGTGGACGGGGTCCACCAGGATGACCTCGTAGAACTTCTCCTTCCCGTCCTCCCCGACCCAGTAGGAATTGAGGACTTCGAGGTTCGGGTAGTGCTTGGCGGCGCGCTCCTCCGCGATCCGCTTCAAGCTCTTCGCCAGCGTCATCCGCAGGATCCCTTTGTGCTTCGGACGGCGGCCGGCGATGATCGCCCGCTTCCGCTGGCCCCCACGACGAACGCGAACGCGGACGACCAGGTACCCCCCCTTCGCGCGGAACCCGACGGCGCGGGCCCGGTCGAGCCGGGTCGGGTGCTCGAGCCGGGTCACGGTATGCTGCTCGCGCCAAGCCAGCAGGCGCTCGTGGCGACGCTCCGCCCCCTCGTCGCCGAGGGTCTGTTGGAAGGAGGCGGCCATGTGGCGATACGCGGAGGTGGTCATCGAGCGGGGCGGGGGACCCGGGTGCGGATTATAAAGCTGCCGACAGCGACCTAGTGGGCCGCTGCGTTCCCGGCTGCGGGAGGGACCCACGGAAGGTGGGACGTCGGGGGACGAACGACCTTGGCGGTCGCATGGCTCTCGGTGTGGACGGCTCGCTCGAGATGGCTCTCCATCTCCCGGACCAGCCGGTCCATGCGCGGGCGCTGCTCGGCCGGGACCTCCACGGGGACCTCCCAGACGACCGCGGCCCCGCCGCTGGTCGGATACAGTCGGAACTCGAGTTCGTTCGCCGCCGGGGGTACCGACGGGCTCATCCGGCTCAGCTGGCCCTTCACCCGGGTGCCGGCGGGCTCCGTCGTCTCGGTCCGCTCGACCCGGTAGCCGATCGACCCGAGATACTCGGCGAGGTATCCCGCGAATCGCTCTCGTCCGATGCCGCGCGCCCGCAGCCAGTCGCCGTTTCCTTCACCCATGGGGTTTCCGCTCCAGTGCGCGCTCGAAGCTCTTGAAGAGTCCGAGCATCATCCGGTACTCCGCCTCGGTAGGCGTCGACCGGCCCAGAACTCGACGAAACAGGAGGATTAAACTCCGTCGTTTGTGCGAGGGGTACCCCGTGCGAACCAGTAGCTCGCCCACCCGGGCGAGGAACAGCTCCTTCTCGGTGCCGTTCAGCTCGAGCTCCTCCAGGGCCGGAGTGGTCTCGGGGTCCGTCGGGCCACGCGCCCGATGCGTGGCATAGAGGACGACCGCGGCCGCGTGAGAGAGGTTCAACGTAGGGAACTCGCGGCGGGCCGGGATATGAACCAGCAGGTCGCATCGGGCGAGCTCGGTCCGCGATAGCCCGTTGTCCTCCGGGCCGAAGACGAGGGCCACGCGCCCGTTCAGGGTCCGTAGCATCTCGCCGAACCGCTCCGGGCTCACCGAGCGACGGAGGTAGGCGTTCGAGCGGCCGGTCGACAGGTCGGTGGTGCCGACCACGAGGTCGGCGCCGGCCACGGCCTCATCGAACGAACGGAACGTCGGGGCCTTCTTCAGCAGCGCGAGCCCGCCCATCGCCCGACGGTTCGCCTCCTGCCCGAGCTTCGCGCGGGGGGTGACCAGCACCAACCCGTCCGCGCCGAAGTTCCGCGCGACGCGCGCGACCGCGCCGACGTTGCCATCCTCCTTCGGACGGACCAGGACGACGTCGAGACGGGCCGTCACCCGGCGGTCCCCTCCGCGAACAGGCGGCGGACCATCCAGTCCGGGTCGAACGGCAGAAGGTCCCCGTACCCCTGACCGGTGCCGACGAACAGGATCGGCTTCTTGGTGACGTAAGCCAGGCTCAGGGCAGCGCCCCCCTTGGTGTCGGCGTCTAGCTTGGTGACCACGAGGCCGTCGATCCCGAGCGCCTGGTTGAACTGGCGGGCCTGCTCGACGACGTCGTGGCCGCTGAGCGCGTCCCCGACGAAGAGCGTCATCTGCGGGGCGACCACCCGTCGGATCTTCTTCGCCTCCTCGATGAGGTTCTCGTTCGTGTGCTGGCGGCCGGCGGTGTCGACGAGGACGACGTCGACCCCCTTCGAACGCGCGTGGTCGACCGCGTCGAAGGCGACGGCCGCCGGGTCGCTTCCCTCCTGCTGGCGGACCACGCGCACGCCGATCCGCTCGCCGTGGACGAGGAGCTGCTCGATCGCCCCGGCCCGGAAGGTGTCGCTCGCCGCGATCACCACGGAAAGGCCGCGGGCGCGGAGCCAACCCGCCAGCTTGGCCAGCGTGGTCGTCTTGCCCGTGCCGTTCACCCCGACAAAGAGGATGATGTACGGCTTGGACGTCGCCGAACGGACGCTCGCGACGAGGTCGACCGGGGGGCGCGTGAGGATCGAGCGGACCGTTCCCTCGAGGCAGGTCCGGATCGCCTCCTCGGCGTCCACGCCGTACCGAAGCTTGCGGCCCGCGAGCTGCTTGCGCAGGTCGCGACGCATCCGCTCGACCACCGGGAGCGCCACATCCGACTGGAGTAGTACGACCTCGAGGTCGTCGAAGACCTCGTCCACCGTCGCCTCCTGGAGGCGCTTCCCGAAGAACCCCTCGGCGAAGAGGCCCTCCGTCGAGGGGCCCGCGGTCCGAGACCGTGCGGGGGCGGGGGCAGGCGTCGAGGAAGCCGACGGGGTCGCGGGCGGAGGGGTGGAAGCAGAGGTGGGGGCCGGGGGTTCCCGGGACTCGTCCGACCGGCGAAGACGTGCCTTAAGTGCGGCCCACATGAGACGCCCCGCCCGCACTGCGGGAGACTGCGTCCAACCGTCGGGAGAGCAGCTGGATGCGATCGTCGATGGTCGCGGCCTGGCCCTCGAGGTCGCGGATCGCCTGCTCGATCTTGGTGGCCCGCTCGGCGAGCAGTTCGAGCGCCTTGGCACGGGCCATCTCGACGACGACCCCCGACCCGATCCCGATCATGACGGGCGCGTCCTTGACCACGGACCCTCGCACGAACGTCTCGCCCCCCAGCGGCAGAACGAACTCGGTCCCCGGAGCCGCTTGGTCCACCCCTTCGAGGCTCTCCCGGGCCCGGAGATGTTCGGTGCGGGAGCCGGAGAGGATCTCGTGCTGCTGGACAATCGCCTGGAGCTGGTTCCGGTAGGCCTCGAGGCGCATCAGGTCGTCCTGGACCTGCTCCTCGGTCACGGTCTCGGGGGCGCCGCTCATGCCGCCGTTTCCTCGACCACCGAGTCGACCCGGATCAGATGGCGCTTGACCCCGTGGCACCCCCCGATCTCCGAGAGCGCCCAATGCAGGGCGGTCTCCTTCGTGTCCGCCTCGTGCACCATCGTGAACGGCTGCCAGTAGTCGCGACGGGCGTAGAAACTGCCACGGACCTTGTACAGCGGAATAGCCAACCTCAGCGTCGCGCCCACCGGGGCACTCTTCTTAACCCTACCGGGCGCGGAGACAGGGGAGCCGCCGTCCGCTGCGGACGGTCGCTCACTCGCGGGACGCCGGGTCCGGTGGGGGCGCGCGGGCCGCTTCCATCCGATGGCGGGTACGCCACCACTGGAGTTTCCGCTCCCAGAGGCCATCGCTGGACGAGATGACCGGACCGTAGGTCCGGGGCGGGCTCTCGAGCGGAGGTTCCGGCGGAGAGGGCTCCGCAGCTTTCTCGGAAGGGGCCTCGGGGGGTCGGGGGTCCGGCTCGACCGCGAGGGTGCGTTGGTTCATGAGGCTCGCGCCGCGACGCTCCGCCATCGTTCCTCCACCTCGGGGTCGGTGAGGCCCACCGTCGGCGAGAAGATCACCCGGTCCCCCCACCGACCGAGGACCCCCGGGTACTCCTCGACCTTGAGCGGGAGGACAACCCCGTCCGCGTGGAGCTGG
>JASHYQ010000003.1 GCA_030042955.1 Thermoplasmata archaeon | reverse complement strand
TCGATCCACGACGTCCCCGGCCCGGTGGACGTCGCGCTCATCGCAACGCCCGCGGCCACGGTCCCTGAGGTGGTCCGAGAGTGCGGCGAGGTCGGCGTCAAGGGGGCCATCATCGTCTCGGCGGGTTTCAAGGAGGTCGGGCCCGAGGGGAAGGCGCTCGAGGACCGGGTGCTCGAGATCGCTCGCCAGCACGGGATCCGCGTCGTCGGGCCGAACTGCCTCGGGTTCGTCCGCCCGGTCACGGGCCTCAACGCCACCTTCTTGAGCTCCATGCCAATCGCAGGGAACGTCGCCTTCATCTCCCAGAGCGGGGCGCTCGGCTCGGCGATTCTCGACTCGGCGATCCACGAGAACATCGGCTTCAGCGCCTTCGTCTCCGTCGGCTCGATGCTCGACGTCAACTTCGGCGACCTGATCGACTACTTCGGGACCGACCCGTACACCCGCAGCATTCTGATGTACGTCGAGGGCGTCACCGACGCCCGCGAGTTCATGAGTGCCGCGCGCCACTTTGCGCGGACGAAGCCGATCATCGTCGTGAAAGCCGGCCGTTACCGCGAGAGCGCGCGCGCCGTCGCCTCCCACACGGGAGCCCTGTCGGGGGAGGACGACATCTACGACGCCGCGTTCAAGCGGGCCGGCGTCGTCCGCGTGGACGAGATCTCCGACCTGTTCAACGTGGCGGAGGTGCTGAGCGCCCAGCCCCCGCTCCCGAAGGGCCCACGGCTCGCGATCATCACCAACGCCGGCGGTCCCGGCATCATGGCGACCGACTCCCTGATCGGGCGGGGAGGGACCCTGGCCGAGCTGAGCCCGGCCACGCTCGAGAAGCTGAACGCCGCCTTGCCCCCGTTCTGGAGCCGGGGCAACCCGGTCGACGTCCTGGGGGACGCCAAGGCGGACCGGTACCGGCTCGCCCTGGCCCTCTGCCTGGAAGACGACCAGGTCGACGGGATCCTGCTCCTCCATACCACGCAAGCGGTCTCTACGCCGATCGAGATCGCGAAGGCGATCGTTGAGGTCGTCGAGAGCGAGGCCCATCCTCCGAAAACGATCCTCGCCTCGTTCCTTGGCCGGACCGGCGTGGACGAGGCCGACGACCTACTCGCCGCGAACCATCTTCCCTCGTTCCCGACGCCCGAGCAGGCCACGAAGACGTTCGTGACCATGAACCAGTACCGGCGGAACATCGAGGCGCTCTACGAGACTCCCCAGGAGCTTCCGCTCTACCCAGCCCCCCCAAAGCAGCCGATCACCGCGCTCCTTCGGCAGGTCGCCAAGACGGGGCGCACCGTCCTAACGGAGGAAGAAGCCAAGCGGCTCCTCACGTACTACAGCTTCCCGACCGTCCCGACGGCCGTGGCCCGTACGGCCGAAAATGCTGTGGGCGCGGCGAAGCGGATCGGATACCCCGTCGTGCTCAAGATCCTCTCTCCTCAGATCACCCACAAGTCCGACGCCGGGGGCGTCGCGCTGAACATCGGCTCGGACGACGAGGTCCGGGAAAAGTTCGCCCTGGTGACCGCGAACGCTCGGGCGTACAAACCGGACGCAGAGATTACCGGCGTGACCGTGCAGCCCATGGTGCGGAGCGAGGGCTACGAGCTCATCCTCGGGGGGAAGACGGACCCGCTCTTCGGGCCGGTCGTCCTCTTCGGGATGGGCGGAGTGGCGGTGGAGCTGCTCAAGGACACGGCCTTGGGCCTCCCGCCGCTCTCCACCACGCTCATGCACCGGATGATGGAGGAGACGAAGGTCTACCGGCTCCTGAAGGGTTACCGGAACCAGCCGGCCGCGAACCTGGAGCTCCTCGACCGGACCGTCCTCCGGATCTCGCATCTCATGGTGGACTTCCCTCAGATCGAGGAGATCGACATGAATCCGGTCCTGATCGGGCCCAAGGACCTCACGATCCTCGACGCGCGGGTGGTCGTCAACCGGGACCTGGCGCTCGGGGACGAGGAGCCGCACGCCCGCCTCGTCATCAGCCCCTATCCCCAGAAGTACGAGACCCGATGGACCCTGCAGACAGGCCAGGAGGTCCTCCTCCGTCCGATCAAGCCCGAGGACGAGCCGATGTGGCTGGAGATGTTCCGTGGGTTCTCGGAGGAGTCGATCCGCTACCGGTTCTTCACCGTGATCAAGGACACGCCGCACGAGATGCGGGTCCGCTACTGCAACATCGACTACGACCGGGAGATCGCGATCGTCGTCGAGATCACCCAGGACGGCAAGCGGCAGATCCTCGGGGTCGGACGGCTCCCGATCGAGACCGGCGGCAAGAAGGGCGAGCTTGCGTTCATCATCACCGACGCCTGGCAGGGGCTCGGTATCGGGACGAAGCTGGTCGACCACGTCCTCGAAGTCGCCAAGGACATGGGCGTCGAGGAGGTCTACGCCTTCATGCTCCCCGACAACTACCGCGCGCAGGCGCTGACGAAGAAAATGGGCTTCGAACTGGTCGACACGCCGGACGGTACGGTCCGGGGTACGCTGAGGTTCCATGAGCCATCAACGCCCCGCCCAGCCGGCGCGACGAAGAGCCCGGCGACCTCGCGCCCCCCCGATTCAACGGCCCCGGTCGCGCCCTCGACGACCGCCGCAGCGACGCCGGCCGGACCCGCGCCCGGGCGGGCGGGTCCGGCGGGCTGAGCTAGCGCAGCTACCGGCCTCGTGGGCGCGTTCCGGCACCTGATGGTCCGCGGGCCCGGGGGGCCCCTTCCCGCTGCGAAGCGACCTCAAGGTGCTCTTTGTTCTGGCCCTTGGCTTGATCCTGAGCGAACCCCGCCTCTACCCTCGCGGCGTGCAGTAGGGTCGACCCCACGCCATGGAGGGCCCTAAATCGTACGGCGGTCTCGGTCTCGCATGACGCCCTCCCGAGCCTCGGGCCCCTCGGTGATCCCGCCGGCGGACGACCCCCACCCTCCCTACGGGCGGAGCCGCCACCCGTTCTTCATGCACGACATGATCGTCGCGCAGCCGTCGGCGATCCAACAGACGGCGCGGACCTCCCTCCTCGCCGCCCGGAAGGTTCGGCGGCCTCCCTCGGACCGCCCCCTCTTGTTCGTCGGGATCGGGACCTCCTTCCACGCGGCCCTGGGGGCCTCCGTGGCCGCCCGCTTCCTGCTGGGCCCCCGCGCGCTGCTCCAGGCGGTCCCCTCGTTCGACCTGCTCCTCGAACCGGACCTGATGGAGGTGGCGGGGTGCGCCGTCATCTTCAGCGCCTCCGGCGAGACGGCCCTGACCCTGCGGGCCCAGGAGGCACTCGCGAAGGCCCGGGTCCCGCAGATTCTGATCAGCGGAACTCCTGGGTCCTCCTCCGCCCGACTCGCGGACCAGACGCTGGTGACCCAGCAGGCGGACGAGCGGGCGTGGACGCACACGGTAAGTTTCACCACCGCGCTGACTGCCTCCTACGCGCTCCTCGCGACCTGGGCCGGCCGGGGGCGAGAGAGCGTCCGGACCCTCCACCGGGCCGCCCGGGCCGTCCTCCGCGACGAGCCGGATTGGAAGGCCCTCGCGGAGCGGCTGCTCGACCGCCAGCGCATCCTGCTGCTCGGTTCCGGCCCCGCAGAGGTCGTGGCGCGGGAGGCGGCGCTGAAACTTCGGGAGGGGGCGGGGCGATTCGTCGCGTGGTGCGGGGTGGAGGAGTACTTGCACGGGATCCTCCCGTCGACGAGCTCGGCTGCGGCCGTCCTCGCCATCGCTGAGAGGGGCCTCGAGGTCACCCGGTCAAGGCAGGCGCTTCGCGCCGCCACGCTCGCGGGAGCCAAGGTGGGCCTCCTCGGTCCGCTCGGGGCGCGGCCGCGGCCGGAGGAGTACGCGATTCCGTCGGTCCCCCCCGCCTTCTCCCCTGCCGTTCACGTGATCCCATTCCAGCTGCTGACCTACTGGACGGCGGTCGCCGAGGGGCGCAACCCGGACGTCATGGGATACGACGACCCGAGGATCTGGGCGGCCCGTCAGAGCTTCGGGATCTAGGCCCGCTGGCCGACTCGACGCGGGACCGGCCTAGTCGTCGACCTCGACGCTCTTCGGGAGGCCGATTGGCCGGGCCGGCTCTCTCAGCGCGGACGGCACGAGGGCCGTGAGGATCAGCCCGGCGGAGATCAAGAACACGATATGGATCGAGTGAAGGAACCCGCCCGCGACGCCCGGGGCCACTCCCTGGGCCGCCGACCCGAGGAAGATCGAGAGGATCGCGGTTCGCGGTAGGACCTGCGACATCACGATCAGCGTGATCCCGAGCGAGAGGGTCGAGCCGGTGTTCAGGAAGGTGGTCCCGATGCCGGAGGCGACCCCCCGCCGCCGCGGGGGAACCGAGGTCATCATGACCGATCGGTTCGGTGACGCAAACAACCCGAAGCCCGCGCCCGCGAGAATCAACGGGGGCGCGAGCTGGTAGAACGACTCGTCGGCCGAGATGGTCGAGAGCCAGAGGAATCCGACGGCCGAGACGACGAGACCCGACAGGACGAACCAGCGCGGGCCGTACCGGTCCGACAGCCAGCCGCTCACTGGCCCGAACGTCGCCAGCGCCGCGGACACCGGAATCAGGTACAGGCCGGCCGTGAACGGGCTCAGGAAGCGCGGGGGGCCCTGAAGGTAGAAGACCAGGACGAAGATGAACGCCCCCCGGGCGAGAGCGTTCAGGAACATCGCCCCCGCGGTCCCGCTGAACTCCGGGATCCGGAAGAGGGAGAGGTCGAGCATCGGCGAACGCTCGTGGGCCTCGATCCAGAGGAACACGCCGAGCAGCGCGACCCCGCCAAGCGCCATCTCCACCCCCGTCCAGCCGTTAATGCTCCCCAGCGCGCCGAGGGTCACGCCGAGGAGGATCAGCGCGAGCCCGAGGGCGAAGACGACGTTGCCGAGCCAGTCGATCCGAGGTTTCTCCGAGGGCAGGACCAGCTCCTTGAGGTCCATCCTCGCCCGGAGCGTCGCGATGATCCCGATCGGAACGTTGACGAAGAAGATCCAACGCCAGCCGATGGTGGTCGTGATGATCCCTCCGAGGACCAGCCCCGAGACCGCGCCCACGACGATGGAGACCTGGTTGATGCCGAGAGCGCGTCCCCGTTCGTTGGGGGGGAAGGCGTCGGTGATGATCGCCGCGGAGTTGGAGAAGAGGAATCCAGCGCCGACCGCCTGGATCAGGCGGAAGGAGACCAGCTCGACCCCGGTCTGGGAAAACCCGCACAGGAGCGAGCCGACCGTGAAGATCGCGAAGCCGAGCACGTACAGCCGGACCCGTCCGAACATGTCGGAGAGGCGACCGAAGTTGAGCAGAACGACCGCGGTGAGCAGCGAGTAGCCGAGCAGGATCCAGAGGAGGGTCGTCGCGCTGGTATCGGGGAGCTCCCGCCCGATCGTGGGGAGTGAGATCAGGACGATGTTCGTGTCGATGGACGCCATCAGGGTGGCGACGGTCGTGTTGGAGAGGACCCTCCACTTGTACTGCATGGCGGGAGCCCTACCCGGTGCTCCGGCTCGGTTGGCGGGGGCCGGCGGGCGCCGGGCGGGCGGTGTGAGGCCTCGCTCCCGTCACAGAAAGATAAGCTCGCGCACGGAATCGGTCTATCCGAGAGGCGTCGGGTCGGAGTGGTATCCGGCGATCTGCGACGAGAGCTTGTCGACGTACTGGCGGAACATCACGAGCACGTCCCGGGAGGTGATGATCCCTACGACCTGAGGGCCGGAGCGGACGACCATCCGACGGATACCCTCGGTCGCCATCGTCTCCACGAGGTCCTCGGTCGGGGTCTCCGGCGTGCAGGAGCGGAGGATTGGCGTCGCGATGTCACTGACGCGCACGGTGGTAGGGTCGCCTCCCACGGCCATCACCTTCGAGAGGAAATCCCACTCGGTGACGATCCCGATGACCTCGGCGTGCGGTCCGTGGACGATGGCGTAGCCCTTGTGCTGCCCCGACAGGTACTCGGCGCACTCGCGCACGCTCATCGTACCGTCCACGGTGAGAACCTTAGGGTCCATGATGTCGCGGGCCAGGAGCACCATGCAGCGGCCGGACTTCCCGGACCGTTATGAATCCCACGGGGTCCGGGAACCGAGCCGTTCGCGCGTCCCGGTCTCCGACCTCCGGGTTAAGTGCCGAACCCTCTCTCGAGGCCCCGGTCCGTGTGAACGAGATTGACGACCCTCTCCCCCTCGATTTGGTGCTCCTCGGCGGATTCGAGTATGCCTGCCGGCCGGATTGCGGGCTCTGTTGCTATGCCGAGCCTCGAATCGAGCGGGAGGAGCGCCCCCCATTGCTGCAGATTGCTCCGCTTGCCCAGTTCGGCTCCCGCAGGGGCGGTTCGTTCCTGCGAGCGCGTCCGGACGGTGGCGCGTGCCAGTTTCTCGATGCGAACCGGTGCCGCGTCTGGTCGGCCCGGCCGAGCCCGTGCCGACAGTTCCCCGTAACGGTCCACGTGGGGGAGCGGCTCCAGGCAAGCCTGGTGCTCTCATGCCCCGGTATCGACCTTTCCCCGCTCGCGGAGGCGCGTCCGTGGACCTTCCGGGCCCGTCCCCGGGGGTTGGAGGCGGAGGTCGAGGCGGCCAAGCGGCGAGCCACGTCCTCCATCCGCCGGACCGTCGATGCCGCGCGCCGACGGCGGCGCCGGGTAAAGTCCGCGCTCGAGAAGACCGGGCAGTGGGTGGACGAGGAGGAGGTCCGAGCCGACCTCCGCTCCGCGATCCCCCTGCCCGTGGTAGAAGACTTCCCCGTTCCCGACCCTCCCCCGGTCAACGAGGACCTGGCCAACTTGCCCCTCTACTTCGACCACCGGAAAGGACCAGTCGCCCTGGCGGGTGGTCTTGGAGCCTGGGAGCTCCTCGAGCTTCGCGCCGAGGGCGGCGCCGAACCTCTCACCCTCGTCCCTCCTCCGGCCCGCCCCCCGGAGCTGACCGCAGAAGGGCACGGCCTGCTCGAGGGGTACCTGCGCTACTTCCTCGAACGCGACGCGCTCTTCGGAACGGTGGTGCCTGAGATCGAGCCCGGGAGTTTGTCGACCGTCACGGACGAGATGCGAAAGGAGCTCCGAGCGATCGGCGCGCTGGTCCTCAGCCGGGCGGACGTCCGTCGAAGAGGGGTTCGCGACGCCGTCGGGCCGTTGACGTGGGTGGACGTTGCGGACGGAATCCGGGCGTGCGACCAGGACCTGCTCGACCGCCCCACGTGGGGGGACCGGCTTTAGTCCCCTCGCACGCGCGGCAACCGGACCCCGAGGTTCCTCTCGATCGTCGAGACGAGCTCGTCGTTGTTCTCCTCGCTCCACGGGGTCGGTTCGAGCGGGAAGGAATCCCGCCACCGACTCGGGGCGGGTCGGTCCCACTCAGTTTGGAAGTGGGTGCGCCACCCGTGGGCTAGTGGGGCCTCGAGGGGAGGGGCAGGATGGCCCAGCGCGACCGCGCCGGCCCGCGCGAGCACGCGGGCGACCGATTCGGCCCGGTAGCCGCCACCGCCGGTGACTACCAACCGGTCCTCGCAGAGCTCGTGGGCCAGCTGGACCACCAGCTGGTCGACCTGGTCGTACGAGGCCGACGTGAACTGCAGCGAGGTCAGTGGGTCGCCGGCGTGGCCGTCGGCCCCATGTTGCACGATGATCAACTCGGGGCGGAAGGAGCGCACGAGGGGCGGCACGACCCGGCGGAAGAGCGGGGCAAGGGCCTCGTCGCCCGCGCCGGGAGGCAGGGGAAGGTTGACCTTCAGACCCGCCCCGTCTCCCGAGCCCACTTCGTCGGCCCGGCCGGTCCCGGGGAAGAGGGTCCGTCCGTCCTGGTGGAAGTCGATGTCGAGCACGCGTCCGGAGGTGTAGAAGCCGTACATCAC
>JASHYQ010000066.1 GCA_030042955.1 Thermoplasmata archaeon | reverse complement strand
CTGCTGACGAGCCCCTCGTAGGCGGAGAGGCTCACGTTGGGGCCGGGGTCGCTCCCGAAGGTTCGCACGCTTGGCACCCAACCACCGCCCGGATGCAGCGACTGGGCCGGATTGGTCAGGAGTGCCGATGCATCCAACGACGTAGCGGCCAGCAGGACGATCAGGGCAACAGCCAACGTCGCGTAGGGCGAGCGTCGAACGCGGGCACGGGTTGGCCCGACCAGACTAGGTCGCCTGCCGCTTGCTCCCTGGTTCATCCCGTCGTCCCATGGGCGGCTCGACGGGCCGAGCCTCCGATGTCGTGACGGACTCGCTCTGCCCGCCTACACGCACCCGGCCTCCGCGGGAGTGGGAGATCGTGGAAGAGGACCTTCTCGACACCGTGGGCTAGACCCCGACGCGCGCTCCGCACCGAATATAGTGCGAACTGGACCGAATAAACTCTTCCCCGGCAATCCCCCCTCCCCTGCCCTTAACCGAAACCCTTGGGCGGGGGGTCATCCGCTCGATAACGGGCCCGGGCTGGGAGGGTGGGTCGGGCGGCTCGGTCAGTCCAGGTCCTGCTCGAGCATGGAGGACTCCTCCGTCCCCAGGAGGTGGCCCATTCGCTTCTGCTTGGTCTCGAGGTACTGCCGGTTGTACTGGTTTGGCGGGATGACCAGGGGGATCCGGCCTACGACCTTGATCCCGTGGCGCTCGAGGTCGCTCAGCTTGGCCGGATTGTTGGTCAGTACCCGGACCGACTGAACGTGGAGGGAGTCGAGCATGTGGGCCGCGATCGCGTAATCACGCTCGTCCGGCCGGAAGCCGAGCTGGATGTTGGCCTGGACGGTGTCAAGGCCCGTGTCCTGAAGATGGTAGGCCTTGATCTTGTTGACCAGGCCGATCCCCCGTCCCTCCTGGCGGAGGTAGATCACGATCCCGTTCTCCAACTCCCCGATCTTGGAGAGTGCCCCGACGAGCTGGTCTCGGCAGTCGCATCGGAGCGAGCCGATGGCATCGCCGGTCAGGCACTCGGAGTGGATGCGGACGGGCACCTCCTCCTGCTCGAACACGTTCCCATGGACGAACGCCGCATGGTCCTTCTGGTCGGCCTTGCTCCAGAAGGCGATGGCCTGATACTCCCCGAATCGGGTCGGGAGGTCCGCCACGGCCTGGATCCGGACGCAGTTCTCCTCGTGGCCGAGGCACGTATGGTCCCGGTTCTCTTCGAGGAGCTGGTCGACGATCGCCTTGGGGATGCTCATCGGAGGCTCACCCTCTACCAGGGGGGACTGCACGCGACAGTAGAAAAGGAGGAACGAACATCGGAGAAACTCGGGGCCCCCGGTCGCTCGGCGGCGCCCCCGTGGGAGATTGGGGTCGTTTCCCGTCAGCGAGGGCCCTTAGGGGTAGGAGTGCCGCCGCCGCCGAGCCTCCACCCGCGCCGAGAGGTAGAGTGATTCCACCTCGGAGCTGACGCTCTGATGTTCCGAGCGAAGGTGCTCCTTCATCCGCACCAGTTCGATCGGCTGGTTGCAGACCTTGCACGTCACTCGGGTCCGACGGGAGGAGGTCTCCCGGTTGCCTGCTCCCTGCACGGTCCTGGTATCAAACGAGACCTCCGTGTATTCATACCCCTCGGCCGATACGAAGGACGACCCCCGTCCGGGACCGCAGTGTTTAATTACCGAGTCCGATGAACGGGCGCGATCTCAGGGATAGCAGATGGGTCTGTCAACCGGCCAGCTGGAACTGCTGATTCTCCTGGCCGCCCTACTCGGGCTGGGATATGCTGGACTCCAGACCGCGCTCGTGCTCCGCGAACCCGACGGCGACGAGAAGATGCGGGAAATCGCGGCAGCCATCCGGGAGGGCGCCGTCGCGTTCCTGCGGCGCGAGTACATGGTCGTCTTCGCCGTCGCGATCGTCCTGACGGTCATCATCGCCTTCGCGTTCGGGATCACGGGGATCGGTCCCCATCTCGCGGTCGGCTTCATCGCCGGCGTGTCGGGAAGCGCCCTCGCCGGGGCGATCGGGATGCTGGTCAGCGTCCGTGCGAACGTCCGTACGGCTGCCAAGGCCCGCGACGGGAGCCTTCCCAAGACCATGGCGTTCGCGTTCCGGGGAGGGAGCGTCACGGGCCTCTCGGTCGCGGGACTCGCTCTCCTCGAGCTGGTCGTCTTCTACTGGGCGTTCGGCGGGAACGTCACGGAGATGGTGGGACTCCTGTTCGGCGCCTCGCTGATGAGCCTGTTCGCGCGGGTCGGCGGTGGGATCTACACCAAAGGAGCGGACGTCGGGACCGACCTGGTCGGCAAGGTCGAGGCGGGAATCCCGGAAGACGACCCGCGGAACCCCGGGGTCATCGCCGACAACGTGGGGGACAACGTCGGCGACTGCGCCGGGATGGCGGCCGACCTGTTCGAGACCTACGTGGTGACCGCGATGGCGGCGATGCTGCTCGCCTACCTCATCAGCAGCGTGGCCGGGGCGACCCCGATCCTGACGATCTTCCCGAATGCGGTCCTGTATCC
>JASHYQ010000065.1 GCA_030042955.1 Thermoplasmata archaeon | reverse complement strand
ATCCCTTTGCGCAGGAAGTACTCGGCCTCCGCCTCGACCATCGCCTCGGTGGCGTAGCCGTGGCGGTCCAGTAATTCGAGCGCGATCGTCGAGCACGCTTCCTCGAGGCTGTTCACGGGGCGCGCCACCGTGCGGTCGACGATCTCCGCGAGAATCTCGGCGTTCCGGGAGAGGTCCGAGCCCTTGCGCTCGGAGGGGAGGTCGACGGCAACGTGGAACGTGACTGCGAGGACGTTCACTCGGTCTCCCCGCCGCACCGACAGGGGCTTGCGAATCCCGGAGACCCCGACGGAACGGAGGTGGAGCCGCCCCCGGACCGGTGCTGTCGCGTGGATGTCCCGCATCGACAGCCCCACGAGAGGGGCGGAATAAACCGTTGCAGGGGGGGCTGGTGGCCGCGAGGTAACCGGTCCTCGAGATGACATTATAGCGGCTCGCCCTCTATCGACCCCGATGACCGACGCCCCCGCACCGACCGCGACCCCCGCCCCGAGCCCGCCGGCCACCTCCGGGCCCTACGCCGAGCGAGAGCGGCTGATCATGGAGAACCTCAAGCAGATCTACGACCCCGAGATCCCGATGAACATCGTGGACCTGGGCCTCATCTACGGGTTCGAGTGGTCGGGGGACGACGTAGTCCTCAAGATGACCCTCACCGCGCCCGGCTGCCCGGTCGCCGGCATTCTCGCCGAAGAGATCAAGGGGGCCATCGAGAAGGTCTCGGGCGTCCATGCCGCCAAGGTCGACATGATCTGGGACCCTCCGTGGACCCCGGACCGGATGAGCAGCTTCGCCAAGCATCAGTTCGGGTACGCCTAGGCGACCCCCCATGCCCGTCGGTCCCGCGCGGGTCCCTGACCTACCGCCGGACCTCGTGCTCCGTACCCTTCACTGGGAGGACTACGAGCCCCTCACCAAGATCTACTACGAGCTCTACGACGAGCGCGCCGAGGGCGCACCCATCGGCATTCACCTCTTTCGGGACCGTCCCTCCAAAGGAGACGAGGTCGACTGGTTTAGCCGGCTCTTCCGCCGGGTCCTCTCGGAGGAGGAGGTGGTGGTCATCGCGGAGGTCGGGGGTCGAGCAGTGGGCAACTGCACGGTCGGGCCTGCCGGCCCGCTCCGTCAGAGTGAGACGGGCCACGTCGGCCTCCTGGGGATCCTGGTCGACCGCCGCTACCGAGGAAGGGGCGTGGGCACCGCCCTGCTCGTGCGATGCCTCGAGGAATGCCGTGGGAAGTTCGAGCAGGTGCGCCTGTCCGTGGCCTCGAGCAACCCAGAGGCACGGCGGATCTACGAGCGGGTCGGGTTCGAACCGTGCGGCCTGTTCCCGCGAGCAATCAAGCGCGGGGGTCAGTACGTGGACGAGGAGTGGATGAACCTCGACCTCAGCCGGTGGTCGCCCCCGAGCGAGTCCCGGAAGCATTAAACCCCGCACCGGCTCGGGCTCCGCGATGGCCGAGACCGACGCGTGGCTTCCGGAGCTCGAGGAGGAGCGCCGCCAGAAAGACGACTTCATGGCTCGTCACCCCGAATCGCCCTTCAACTCCTCTCGCGTCCCGTTCCATGACCTCCGTTACTTTCCCCCGGACCCGGCTTACCGGGTCCGAGCCCGCTTGGTCCGGGTCGTCCACCCGCAGGAGGCCT
The DNA here is from genome assembly GCA_030042955.1 of Thermoplasmata archaeon. Lineage (GTDB taxonomy): Archaea > Thermoplasmatota > Thermoplasmata > Lutacidiplasmatales > UBA184 > Lutacidiplasma. The sequence goes on along the minus strand of JASHYQ010000065.1, from coordinate 1,185 downwards.
ACCTGCGAACGAACCGGGACGGCTCGTCCGTGATGCGCTACATCGGGGACCTCGTCTTCAGCCTCAGTGGACGGGAGCTCCGCCTGCGTGTCTATCACGCGGGGGAGGGGGTGGGCGCGCACGTGTTCGTGCCGTTCCGCGATTCGACGAGCGGTCGGGAGAGCTACGGCCCGGGGAGATATCTCACGCTCGAGCTGAACGATACCGACACCTACGACCTCGACTTCAACCGCGCGTTCAACCCGTACTGCGCCTACACCGACGACTACGAGTGCGGCTTCCCGCCGGCCGAGAACGACCTCCCGGTTCCGGTCCGGGCCGGTGAGCGGGTCTGGGCGGCCGACCGCAACCCCCGGACTCCCTCGACGCTCGTCAAGGAACGGACCGCGAAGGCGCTGGGCCGCGCGACCACCCCGACCAAGGCGAAGGCCACGACTCCGCCGGCGGCCAAGCCACGGGCGCGGCCCAAGTCGGTTCCCTCGGCGTCCGCCCGGAGACCCCCCCGACCCGACTCGCGACCGGGGGCCAAACCCGCTACACGCCGTGCGGGAAAAGGCCGATGATTCCGGTCGCGACGAACTGAACGCCCACGGCGGCGAGCAGCAACCCGAGGACCCGGGTCATCGCCATCACCCCGACCCGGCCGAGCACCCGCAGGACCTTCTCGCCATAGCGGAAGATGAAGTACGTCGCCACGGTCACGATGGCGATCGCGATGAACACCGACAGGATCGCGAGCGGGTCGCCTCCCGAGTTCGCCTCGTAGATCATCACGGTGGAGATCGCCCCGGGTCCCGCGAGGAGGGGGACCCCGAGGGGGACGATCGAGATCTCGTCGCGCCGGGCGACCGTCTCCTCCCGGTCCTTCGTGGAGAGCTTGGCCCGGCCGAACTCCCCGAAGATCATCTCGTAGGCGACCACGAACAGAAGGATCCCGCCCGCCACCTCGAACGCCGCGAGGCTGAACCCGAAGGCCTGGAACAGGAAACGGCCGACCAGGGCGAATAGGGTGAGCACGCCCCCGAGCGTGAGTACGGACCGGTGCAGCACCACCCATCGGTCTGCGGTCTCAAACCCCTGAGTGAGGGAGACGAAGAAGGGGAGCGTCCCGACCGGGTCGACGATCGCGAACACGGTGACGATGATCGTTGCATAGAGCAGGGGGTCGAACATCGGCTCGTCTCC
>JASHYQ010000064.1 GCA_030042955.1 Thermoplasmata archaeon | reverse complement strand
TCACCGCCTAGGATTCGTCCAGCAGGATTTCTTCCTCCTACGCAGCGTGAACGGCCACGTCAAGGCGAGTTTGCCTGTCCAGTGACGACACCCTCCTTTCAGTCGACCTCCCGCGCCGAGCGGATTACGTCCGATATGCTCTAGGGAGCCGTGGGAATCGGTCGCGCCCGCGCGGTCTGGAGTGCCGACGTCGGGTCGGAGGGCCTAGGTCCGACCAGATCCAGCGCCGCGGGACGCCTTACTCCAGGGTCGTCGGGCCGGCCGACGGTTCGGCACGCTCAGCTGCATTCGAACGGCTTCGCGCGGGTGCGAGTCCCAAGCTCCCGCCCTGCGCTGCGGCGGGACGGCTGCCGAGCTCCGAGCGGAGGAGTTCGACCATAAGCCCAGCGAGAAGGCCGGTGAGGACGAAGCAGAGGACGTAGAAGGCGTCCTGGTACGCAGTCCCGGTGAGCAGAGAAAACGCGCTCGTGACCCATCCGACCACGCCTACGGACCACAACCACCACCGAGCCCGAACGCCAACGAGCGCGATCGGGAGCAGAAAGACAAGCTCGTTGAACGAGAGGAACTGGGCGAGCAGGACCGTCCCGGTCAGGATGACGCTCGCGGCCCCGATCTCTGTCCTCGCCCATCTCCAGCAGACAGCGATCAACGCGATCGTGAGCACCGCCTGGACGCTCGTGACGAGGTTCGACGGCTCGAGCCATCCTTTCGCCTCGAGAACCCCCCAGTAGTTCAGCGCGGTCACGCGCTGGAACTGCAGAAAGAACACGGGGCCGGTGAACTCGCGACCGTAGACGGCGACCGTCGCGAGCGTGACCGCCGCGAACGCTCCGATCGCCGTCAGGCCCGCGACCCAGCCTCGGCGGTCCGCGCGTCCGGTCGCCCCTACCGTCGGGAAGAGCGCGGGGAACCTGCCGGTCGCGAGCAGACCGCCCAAGGCGGCCCCACGGATCCAGCCTCGCCGGTGCGCCACGTACACCGTGAGCAGGACCCCGAGCGGCACCAGGCTGAGGCTTGCACCGTCGAGGGTGACCACGACCGGGAGAAAGAGAGGGGAAACGAGCACGAAGAGCGAGATAGAGAGCCGGTCCTTCCCGCCGAGGTGCCAGAGCAGCGGAAGCGTGCCGAGCGCGACAGCCTCCCAGACAACGATCTCCCCTGGGGCTCCGCCGAGCGACCCGAGCGCGTCGATCAGCACCGAGGCCATGCCGGCGGGAACGGGATTGTCGGTGGTTCCGCACGCCGCGATCGAGAAAGGGTCCCCGCGGTCCAGGAACGCCCGGCCTGCGGTCAGGAGCGTGATCAGGTCCGACGGTCCAGCGGGAGAGCAAGCGTACCCGCCGACGACCCCGTAGAACACCGCCGACACGACCATCGCCCCCACGGCGGTCCCGACGACCGGTCTCAGGTCGAGCCAGGCGAGGTCCGCGGTCCCCGTGAGACGAGCGACGACCGCCCGCGCCCAGCCTCGCCAGCGCTCGTGATGGGGTGATTCGTACCATAGCACGAGGAAACCGAGCGCTCCGAGAAGGGGTGCGACCAGGACGATGACGAGCGGGGAGCCAGCCTCTACAGCTCCCGACGTCACCGTACCGCTCCTGGCACCGGTCGAGGGGTCGGCGTCGGGCGCGCTTCGGGGGAGGGGTTCGCCCGCGGACGGGCCACTCCGGAGAGACCCGGCGTTCTGCCATCGTCGTGGTCGGGCGGCGGGTCGCTGTCGCGCACGGGCTCTAGCTCGGCCATGCGAGCGCGACCCGAAGGTCGCTGGGGACAAAGATTTGCTCGGTGGTGAGGACTCCGGGATGCCCGAGCAAGCCGCCGGCGAGCCCCGCGAGCGTCCATCGCCGCCGGTCCGAACTCTTTCCACGCAAGGCGTTGTCTAGGAAGGGGAATGTACCCCCAGTTGCCACCGCTGAGCGGGCTCTACCAGGACTGCGGTACCTGCCAGTCTCGTACTGCGAGTTCCACCTTCGCGGCACGGCATTCGTAATCAGGCCCCTGAGATAGGTCCGTGGAGCCCGAGGACCGCCGGTCAGGCGAGTCGGTACCTTCCGCGATGACAGCAACCCTTCCGTCCGATCCCACGGAGCGCCCTGCCGCGTCCCCGCTCCGGACGCTGCGCAACCCCAACTTCCGGCGGTTGTGGGTCGGCTCGGTGACGTCCGCGGCCGGAACGGCCATCGGAGCGATCATCCTCACGTGGCTGGTCTACACCGCGACGCATTCGGCCATTGCCATCTCGATCCTGGGAATCGTTCAGTTCCTGCCTACCCTCGCGTTCGGTCTGCTGGCCGGTGCGCTCATCGATCGGTTGGACCGACGGCGGCTGATGCTCACCTGCGATCTAGCACGGAGCGTCTGCTTCGGCGCCCTAGCGCTGTTCGTCCTGATCTACGGGGTCAGCACCGTGGTCCTGATCGGGGTGGTCTTCGCGGTGGCGACCTTCAGCACGGTGTTCCGACCAGCCACCAACGCGGCTATCCCTCGCATCCTCGGCGCCGAGGAGCTCGCCGACGGGAACGGCTTGCTCCAGGGAGGGACCACCGTCGCCCAGTTCGTGGGCAGCCCCATCGGAAGCATTCTGGTCGTTACTGTGGGCGCGTCGGTGGGGTTCGCGGTGAACGCCCTGACGTTCGCCATCTCGGGGACGATGATCTTCCTGATGGTCATCCCTACCGCCTCGCGATCCCTCCCCGGGGCTGAGCCGAGACGACGTTCGATCCTTGGGGACGTGGGCGACGGCCTTCGTTTTCTTCGGTCCCGAAGAGCCCTGCTCATCATCACCCTGACCGCGATGGCCGCGAACTTCTTCCTGACGATCTGGGGTGGGTTCACGGTGATCTATGCGGCGGAGCATCTCAAGGTAGGTGCGACCGGCTTTGCGATCCTGGTCGCCGCCACCACCGCAGGATTTGCCATCGGGGCCATCCTGCCAGGCCGGTTCCACATGGATCGGAGCCCCGGCCTCTGGCTGCTTCCCACCTGGGGGATCGTGGGGTTCTTCGTCCTCGGCCTCGCGTGGACCAGCTCGTTGGCCGTTGCGGTGGGATTCACCCTAGCCGGGGGTGCGCTGCTCTCGATCGGAAACACCACCTGGCTTTCTGGGGTCCAACGAACGGTCCCGGACGAGTATCTCGGCCGATACTTCGCTACGGACGAGGCGGGTAGCTTTGCGATGATCCCGGCGGGTCTTGCCGTCGGCGGCGTGGTGGTGCTGGTGCTCGGCATTTCGACGGCGTACGTCATCGCGGGTATCGGGGCCCTCCTGGTCAACATCCCGTTGTTCCTCTCCCCTACCGTACGCGCCTGGGGCCGCCGAGGGCCGCAGGGCTGACCGCTGGTCGTGCCCAACGTCAGCGCGGGTCGGACGACCGGGTTCGAAGGGGGAACCGAACGCATGGGCTGGGCGAACCCCGCTATAACCTGGTCTGGGCTCAGCCTGGAACGAGCGAGCCATGTCTGACGCCATCGAGGGCATGGAGGCCGTAACGGTCCATATCCGCGACATCCAGCGTGCCCGGAAGTTCTACTCCGAGGTGCTCGGGCTCAAGGAGGTCTCCTACCTTCCGTCCGTCTCCCGGGCGGCCTTCGCGATCCCTGGGACGACGACCCTGCTGACGATGCACATTCTCGGGGAGAATGAAGGCGGCCGGGAGCCTGGGACCGTCTCCGGTGTCGTGTTCTCCCATCACGACCCAACAGCGGCGTGCTCGGAGATCCGCAGGCGAGGTGGGACCATCGTCGACGAACCCACGACCTTCCCCACCCCAATGGGAACGGTCACGTTGGGCGTGTTCGCCGATCCGGACGGCAATCAGTTTGTCCTCCGCCACATCGAAAAGGGACCGAACCCCCTCTCGCGATAGCTCGACTCGGCGGACGGCAACGCGGGGTGCACCGCCGCCGGCCTGGATCGGACGGACAGTTGCTCCCCACGACCTACGCCGACGGCAGACGGAGTCTCCCACCAGAAGCCTAGCACGCTGCCCGGGCTTCGAGCGGTTGCTCCCACTCGCTCCCTATCGAGCTCGCTCCACCTCGGCGAAAGGCCTGCCCGTCCTCTACCTCCGAGGAGGGGCTCGTCTTGCTGTGTTTAAGTAAGTGTATTGATATGAACGTAGCTGTGACGGTCAAGACCATAACGTTGACCAAGGAGGCCTACGACTCCCTGGCCTCCCTGAAGAACGAAGGAGAGAGTTTCAGCGAGGTAGTGCGCAGGATTACCGGGTCCCGAATCTTGCTGTCGGCCTACGCCGGAGCCTGGAAGGGCGCGCCAAAGTCCGAGGTGGCACGGGTACGCAAGTTCCTGCGCGAGTCGGATCGCTTGTCGCGCGCTAAGACGGAACGCCTGTCGCGTCGGTAGTTCCGAACATGGTGACCTTGGACAGCTCCTTCCTCATCGACCTCCTGGACGGCCACCCCCCTGCGGTGCGGGCCGCGCAGGATCTGGATCGGCGCGGAGAGCCGCGTTACGTCTGCGCCCCGGTCGCATCGGAGGTCCTGATCGGCGGCTATCAGCTGGGAGGGGCCTATCTCGAGCGAACCCGAATGCTCGTCGATGGCCTTCCTCTTCTGCC
>JASHYQ010000063.1 GCA_030042955.1 Thermoplasmata archaeon | reverse complement strand
CTCGCACGGGATGCCCCCGGGGCTGCTGTTCGGACTGACCGATTCGCTGGGCGAGAGGGTCCAGCGCAAGCTCCCCGAGGCGAAGGTCGTCAAGTGCTTCAACACGGTGGGCAACGTGAAGATGATCGACCCGAAGTTCTCGAGCGGCCCCGCCCGCATGTGGATCTGCGGCAACGACGCCGGGGCCAAGCGGCAGGCCGAGACGCTTCTCCAGGAGCTCGGCTGGGCCGGGGCGATGGACGTCGGAGGGATCGACGCCGCACGCTGGCTGGAGGCGATGGTCCCCCTGTGGATGCGCGCCGGACAGGTCCTCAACACCTGGGAGCACATGCTCCAGGCCGTGCGGTAGGTCGGAAGGACCGCCTCGGACCATCCATCGTCCATGGCCGACGAGACCACGAAGCGTTAGCGCAGCAGGAGTTCAGCGACCCCCGCCACGGCGATGACCGATCCGAGCCCCGACGCGACGCCGAAGGTCGGTCCCGCGTCTTCTCGCCCAGCCCCTGCGACGGTCGACCCCCGATTCTCGGTCGCCCACATGGACTGGACCGTCGCGCCCGGGGTCGACTTCTATCGCTACGCGACCGGAACCTGGCTCAGGGAGAACCCGCTCCCGGCGGACAAGTCCCGCTGGGGAGCGTTCGACGAGCTCCTCCAGCGCAACTTCGAGCTGATCCGGCAGCTGCTCGAGGAGGCATCGGCTCACGCCGCCGACCCGGACCCCACGCCGGTCCGCCAGGTCGGCGCTCTCTTCGCCTCCGCGATGGACACCGCCCGCCGCGAGAGGCTGCGCTTCGACCCCATCCGAGCGGACCTCGCCCGGGTCGAGGGGGTCGCCTCCCGCGACGAGCTGTTCACGGTCCTCGCCTCGTTCCACCGCGAAGGGATCGGCGGCGGCTTCGAGGGCTACGTCCACCCCGACAAGCGGGCGAGCGATACCTACGCCTTCTACGTCGACCAAGGGGGGCTTACCCTCCCGGACCGGGAGTACTACCTCGACCCTCGCTTCGAGGGGGTCCGGGCCGCCTACCGCGCCCACCTCGACCGAAGCTTCCGCTCGCTGGGCGATCCCCCCGACCGGGCCCGCCAGGCGACCGAGACGATCGTCGCGATCGAGACCGAGCTCGCGCGGTCGAGCCGCACCCGCACCGAGCTGCGGGACCAGGAGCGCAACTACCACCGGATCCCGGTCGCCGAGCTCGCCGCCCGCCATCGGTCGCTGCCGTGGGCCCTCTACCTCGAGGCGCGCGAGCTCCCCGGGCCTCCCCACGTCATCGTCGGCCAGCCGGAGTTCCTGGACGCTCTCGACCGGCTCGTCGCCGGCCGGCCTCTCGAGGAGTGGAAGGAGTACCTCCGGTGGAACCTCGTACGCAGCAGCGCCCCGTTCCTCCACGAGGAGGCGGAGATGGGGAGCTTCGACTTCTTCCAGCGGACCCTCCGTGGCCAGGACCGGCCCGAGCCGCGGTGGAAGCGCGCGGCGCTCGTCGTCGACGCGGTTCTCGGAGAGGCCTTAGGACAGCTGTACGTCGAGCGCGCGTTCCCTCCCGAGGCGCGGGCCCGGATGAAGCTGCTCGTCGACGACCTCTGCGCGGTCTTCCGCGACCGATTGCGTTCGCTCGACTGGATGTCGGAGACAACCCGACAGCGCGCGCTGGCGAAGTTCGCCCGATTCTCGCCGAAGATCGGGCATCCCGAGACGTTCCGGGACTACGCGTCGGTCCGCGTCGTGTCGGACGATTACCTCGGCAACGTGCGCCGGGCCCGGGCGTTCGAGGTCCATCGGCAGGCGGTGCGGGTCGGGGGGCCGGTCGACCGCACCGAGTGGGGGATGACCCCGCCGACGGTGAACGCCTACTTCAGCCCGGAGCTGAACGAGATCGTCTTCCCGGCGGGGATCCTGCAGCCGCCGTTCTTCGACGTTAGCATGGACGACGCGGTGAACTACGGCGGGATCGGCGCCGTCATCGGCCACGAGATCACCCACGGCTACGACGACCAGGGCCGGAAGTTCGACGAGACGGGGAACCTGAACGACTGGTGGACGGAGACGGACGCGGCCGAGTTCGCCGGCCGGGCCCGGAAGGTCGTCGAGGAGTACGGCCGCTTCGAGGGTCTAGCCGGCCTCGCGGTGAACGGGGAGCTGACCCTCGGCGAGAACCTCGCGGACCTCGGGGGACTGAGCGTCGCCCTCGAGGCGCTCGAGCGTCGCCTCTCCGCCGAGCCCGCCCGTCGGCGCGAGATCGACGGCCTCACGGCGGAGCAGCGGTTCTTCGTCGCCTGGGCCCAGGTCTGGCGCCAGAACTGCTCGGAGGCCGAGTCGCGTCGGCGGCTCCTCACCGACCCGCACTCCCCAGGTCGGTTCCGAGCGACCGGGGCGGCCGAGAACCTGAAGGCGTTCTACGACGCGTTCGACGTGCGCGAGGGAGCTCCGATGTGGCGGTCGCCAGCCGAGCGGGTCTCGGTCTGGTGACTTCCTCCTCGGTCGCGGCCGGTAGAGCGGCCTTTCTGCCCCCTACCCGCGGAGGGGATCGGCTTCCCCATCGCGTCACGGAAGCCCCGCGTACTCCTGAGCTCGCAACTCTCCGACGAGCCGGTCCGCCCGCGTCACGCAACGCCAGCCTCAGCGAGCCCGACCCGTGGCTCTTCTTCGCAGAGCGA
>JASHYQ010000062.1 GCA_030042955.1 Thermoplasmata archaeon | reverse complement strand
GAGGAAGTCGAGAGGCGCCGTCCCTGGAGGGAGGTGAACCAAGGGTTCTGGTTCTTGGGGTAGGCTGCTCTTCAGGTCCCGTGTTACATCAGGACCGTGGCTGACGTAGCTCCAACGTGGGAAACAGCAATGGACCTACCCGCCGCGGAGGGCCCGAACTCCTCACGCATGGGTTAGTTCATCCTGTGTCGCCGGCGAGGGCGGCTGATCGTACTGGAATTGCGGGGTCTTCTCCCCCCAAAGAAGTGGTTCCGGCTGAACCATTCTTCACGTCGGAATCCGGCTTAGACGCACACCCGGGCAGCGCTCACGCGATCACGCCGTCAAATACTGGCAGGGCCCTGTTCATTGGCTCTAGCGAGACCGGAAACGAGTCTGCGAAGCAGACCTGGATAAACATTGAATCATGGCCGCGACCCGAACGGTGCTATTTGTGTGTGTGGGAAATGCCGGTCGCTCCCTGATGGCGGAAGCGATCTTCAACAGCCAGGCGCCCAAGGGTTGGCATGCGTTGTCGGCCGGAGTCTCGCCGGCGCGGTCGACGAACCCCAACACCGGACCGAGTCTTTCGGAGATCGGGGTTCGCCTTCCCTCGCATCCGCCTCAAGGGCTAACCGAGAAGATGGTCCGCGAAGCCAGCATCCGAATCTCCATCGGGGCGCTCGACCATCCATCATGTCCAGAGTGGTTCACCCAGTCTCACCCTCGACGATGGGAAGTCGCGGATACTTACCATTCCGACGCCTCGGGGTTCCGGGAGATTCGTGAGGCGATACGGTCCCAGGTCGATGCCTTGATCGCAGAACTGCCGCGGAACGAGCCGCGCGGTAGATCGTAGTTCCCGTTCTCCTGATGGCGTAGGACCCTGCTTCCGCGCAGCCGGACCCGAGGCGGGCCTGTGACCCTCAGCTCTCGGGAGGCTCGTCCATTTGCAGGAGCTGCTTCCCGACGTTCTCCCCTGAGAGGAGGCGGGCGAGGCCTTTCGGCGCCTCCCTGAGCCCGACCAGAACATCCTCCTTGGACTTGAGGCGACCCGAGCGAAGGAGCGGCAGCATGGCCTCGAACGCCTCGGTACGCCGGGGAAGGAAGTCCCGCCCCAGAAATCCCTCCATCCGCCCGTTGACCATGATGAGTTGGACCAGGTTCGCCGGACCGGGCAGGGGTGACTCCGCCAGGTACTGTGACGTCATCCCGCAGAGGACCACGCGACCGCCAGGTCGCAAGCGATCCAGCGCCAGCTCGAGACTAGGTCCGCCGACCGTGTCGAAGAAGATGTCGATCCCCTCCGGACTGAGCTCGGTGAGCCGTTTGCCCACGTCCTCTTCGTGATAATTGATCGCCGCGTCGACCCCCGCCTCCCTGACGAGCCAGTCACACTTGGCCGGGCTCCCGGCGATACCGATAACCCGAAGCCCATAGATCTTGGCCAACTGGGACGCGATTGATCCCACTCCGCCCGCCGCGCCGGAGATGACAAAGGTCTCTCCGGGTTTGGTTCGGGCCACGTCATGAACACCGAAGTACGCCACCAGCCCGGTGAGTCCGAGGGCCCCGGCCGCCCAGTTGAGCGGAACTCCGTCCGGCACCTTGAAGGCGGGGTTGAACCCCGTCCCATCCGTAAGGGTGTAATCCTCCCAAGCCATCTCACCGTGCACAATGTCTCCGGGCGAGAAACTCGGGTGGCGGGACTCTACAACTTCCGACACCGCAAGGGACCATGGCACCTCCCCGACAGGAGCGGCACTCCCTGGGGGATTCCCGCGGCGAAGCAGGAGGACCTGAGTGGGGTCGACGGAGAGCCAACGATTGTGGACCAGGAACTGGCCCTCAGCCACCCGGGGAACCGTGGACTTTGTCCAACGGAAATTCGCTTCGGAAACTCTCCCGTCTAGGGGCTTCGCAATCAGCCATCTCCGATTGACCCGAGTTGGCACCTAGGCTCCCTCCACGCGACGCGGGGGATTCCGCGCCTCCATCGATCGTCGAGCATCGAATATAGTTGATACTCGACCGGATTGGAAGGGCTTCGAGACCTGGGACCTGATGGCTTAACCCCGTGGTCACAGCGCGATGGACCTCGCCGGTCCGTCGGTATGATTCTCGCCGAGCGCGCGACCCTGATCGGGTCCAGGGCCACCGAACTCTTTCGTCGAGCCGCTTCGACGAGGAAAGCAGCTACTGGAAGGACGTAATCTAAGGGTCAAGTCCCTGATGAGCAGCGGCCGTATCCGACCCATTCATGCCCGGGAGGACCCCGTGGCCCTAAACCGACCCGAGCGAAAGAAAGGGCTCCGCATGCGAGGCTGCGTTCTGAAACTGGCGCTGTCTCTGGAGAATCTCCTGGATCCGGGGATCCGACCGGGCGGCCGCGTATAGCGGGGAGTAAAGCAGCTCGAGAAGCGGGAGCACTCCGTGACGTTGTGCCTCCTCCATTGACGCGACGAACGCGTCCATCTCGCCGAGCGCGTAGTGCAGGAAGCCGATGAAGAACACGACCATCTCGCCCTGCTTCGACCTCTCCCGTAGCCGTTCGATGTACCGGCGGGCCGGTGCCGGATTGCCCTGGCGGAAGGCAAGCGAGCCGCGGTACACCAGCGTCCACGGGCTGTCCGGCCGAACCTGCTCCATCTCGCGTATCGACTCCTCCGCCTTCGCGAGGTCGTTCTTCCCGAGATAGTACTCGCTCAAGTGGGCATTTGTCCGGAAGCGGACGCGGGACTTCGTTGCGTTCCAGAAAGCGACCGCGTCAGCCTCTCGCCCGGCGTAGGCCAGGGCCCGGCCGAGAAAGGAGAGGACGTTGATGTCGTCCGGATTCAACCGCCGGGCAGCTTCCAGGAAACGGATGGCTTCGTCTATGTTGCCGTTCCCGGCGGCGAGCTGTGCCAACCAACGGTACGGGTCGGCCAGGCTCGGATTCAGCTCCATCGCCCGGTGGGCCTCCCGCTTGCATTCGGCGAAACGGTCCGAACCGAGGTAGAGCGCCGCGAGGACTGAGTGCGCCTCCGCGATGTTGTCGTTGAGCTCGAGTGCCTTGCGGAGTTCCCGGTAGGCCCGCTCCTCCGCGTCGTGGAAGTGGGCCAATCCTTCGGTGGCGAGCCATAGGAGCGTCTCGGCAACGCCGACCCGGGCCCGAGCGAATCCTGGGTCCCGGGCGACGGCGCTCTCAAAGAGCCCAAGGGCGGTGCGGATCGCCTCGACGGAGCCTTTTTCACCGAACAGCTGCCGCCCGTGAAGGAACAGTGAATAAGCTTCCATATCCGAGGTCTCCGCCGCGGGGGACGAGAGCGAGGGGGGGAGCTCGGGGGGTGGGCCGGTAAGGGTCGCGGCAACGGACTTCGCGATTTGGCCGGCAATGTCGTCCTGAATCACGAAGATATCGCCAAAGGGTCGGTCGTAGCGTGTCGACCAGATGTGCGCTTCGGACCGCACATCGACCAACTGTACGGCGATTCGGACCCGGTCGCCCGACTTGCGGACGCTCCCCTCGAGCGCGAACCCAACGTCCAATTCCTGGCCTACCTCACGAATCGACTTCGACTGGCCTTTGTAGCGCTGGACCGACGTCCGGGCGATCACCCGTACCTGAGGGACCTGCGCCGTCCGGGAGATCAGTTCGTCGGTCAGGCCATCCGCAAAGAACTCGTCGGCCGCGTCGGCGCTGAGATTGGCGAGCGGAAGGACCGCGAGGCGGAGGTTCTGCACGCTCTGGGGCGAGGGGGAAGGTAAGGGAGATCGCGACGCTCCGATGGCGACGCGATAGATCTCGACCGGGTTCTCAACGTTCTTGAGGTTCCGTGTGCCGACCTTCTCGATTACAATCGGGAGTTTGTTCCGGACCTGCTCGTAGACAGTTGCTGAGAGGCAGATCCCTCCCGGCTCGGCGAGGGGCTCGATCCGGGACGCGACGTTGACCGCGTCGCCGACCACGTCGCCCTCCTCCTCCACGATATCCCCGACGTGGAGACCTATCCGCAGCCGGAGCTGGTTCGTTGGATCGAACGACGCGTTCCGACGGGCGATCGCGCGCTGGATCTCCACCGCGCACCGTACCGACTCGACCGCGCTCGCGAATTCCACCAGGAAACCGTCCCCGAGCGTCTTCACCTCGTGCCCCCCGAAGGAGGC
>JASHYQ010000061.1 GCA_030042955.1 Thermoplasmata archaeon | reverse complement strand
ATCGTTGGCCAGACCCGAAGTAGCCACTGGCGGGGGTGAAGTGGTAACGCCCGAAGTCGGAGCAGCACTCAGCGGGACGGACGGGCCGGCAGGGGGATGACTGGGGGTAGCTGATGGCTCCGGCCGGTCCGTCGACGTAGGTTCCGTCTCCTGCCATGCCGGAATCTCCCGCTCCGGAGGCCGACCGAACGGAGGCGAGCCTTCCTCCTGCCACCGGAGCCATTCGCTTCGGGGAATGCGGACGTAGTCCCCGGACAGCGACGGACTTGGGGTAGACTCGGGCGGTTCGCTGTACGTGAGGGCGAGGCCCCCGCCGAGCATCGTAATGCCGAGACCGACGAGCAGCAGCCAGAACGCCCCACGCGCTCCCGCCGGATGAACGTGGGCGAAGCCGAACCAAAGGCCTACGGCAATCAACAGAACGCCGCCGATGAGGAAGGGGAGGCTGTACTCGAGGTTCTCCCGTACGCTGACGCCCGGCGTGCGGGTCGCTCCCTGAGCCCGGGGCCAAGCCGACCCGGAGTCGGACACTGGCGAGGGAACGACCGCCCGCATGCTTTCGCGGAACCTACCTGAGAACTGTCTTGGGCGCTAAAAATGGGTTGGGTGGAGGAGCGGCCGGGGCCCTCCTCCACCGGGGGTCGGCCTACGCCGACTCGGCCCCTACGATCGTGACCGCCGTCACGTTCCCGGGGACGGCAGCCCCGACGCCGAAGAGCAGGCTGATCGACTGGGCGCTGTTCCCGCTCGAATCGTCGTAGTACGATGCCGCGCTCTCGAAGAGCGTCCCGTTGACGTTCACGTAGAGCGTGAAAACGACCTCGTGGGTGAAGTTCACGTCGGTGACGGTGCTCAGGGTCACGTCCTCGACCCAGTCACCCGCCGCACAGGCCGTCGCGCCCGCGACACCGCCAACACAGGAGGTCGTGGACGTCGACGTGACGTCACAGACCGCGGTTTCGCAGTTCGTGTACACCGGCGTCGACACCACCTCTTGAAGCGATGTCGAGGTCCAGGTCGCCCCGGTTATCGGTTCAAAGCTCGTGGTATGGGTCCCCTGCTGTTGGGAGTTCGTCGAGCCCATCTGGAGATCGGCGGCCGCGTACCCGCCCACGAGTGCCGCCATGGTCAGTCCCATCGCCACATAGATCACGGTCCTCTGTGCCTTCAATCGCATCCGAGCTCACCTCCGAGCTCGAAAATCGATGCGCCGGCAACCCCTATTTAAATGCTTGCTGCTAAATTGCGGTCGGAACCGCTGCCGCGCGCCCGGGACGGCCCCGCGTCGCGCCCCAACGCCTTGTGCCCGGGCAAGGTGGACCGGCTCGTGACGGGGCTCCGCGGCGTCTCCCTCGACATGTGGTTCACGGCGTTCCTGCGGACCCCGGAGCTGGACCGCGCCTGGGAGGGAGCGCGCCGCCGCGAGCTCGCCGAACTGGTCGTCGGGGCGAGCGGACAGCAGATCCCCTCCGACCGCATCCTCGCGGCCGACCAGGAGCTTCAGCGCCGCTTGGCCACCGCCCGACTCAACCGAGACCTCGTACCGCCGATGCGCTACCTCGAGGGGGTGGCAGCGATCGCCGAGGGTGTGGTCAGGTCCCCGGCCGAGGAGGCGGAGCGACGCTACTCGTTGGCCGGCTTCCGCCAGGCCCCTCCCGCCCCCAACCCCCGCCTGACAGAGCTCCACTGTTGGCTCGCCGATCAGGGGCTGCCGCTCGTCCTCACCACGAACACCCATCGATCGGGACGGGCGCTCCACGACTTCTTCGCCGACAAGGGGGAGGGGTACTTTGCCGCGGTCGCCACGTCCTGCGATGCCGGGGCCCGCAAGCCCGACCCGCGGGCCCTACGCTACGCCGCCGACCTCGTAGGGATCCCTCCCGCCGCGTTCCTGCACGTCGGGGACCGGTACGACAGCGACGTGATCGGTGCCGAGGCGGCGGGGATGACCCCCGCGTTGTTCACCGGCTGGTGGGAACGATACCCCCAGGAACTCGAGGAACGGGTCGTCCGAGACGACCCCGAGCGCACTCCTCGGCCTATCCCGGTGGCCCACGGAGATGACCTTCTCGACCTGGTCGAGCGCTGCCTAGCCGAGCGCGGCGGCGCGTAGCGACGGACCAGGCGTCGAGCTGGGAGGCGCCAGGGCTTCCGGCACAAGGTCGGTCCGTGGTCGGTCGCCTTGGCTCTCGTCAGGAGGCGGAGAGGACCGGGATCCACCCCTCCGCGGCGAGCCGCTTGCGGGTCTCCAGGCTCGGCAGCCGCGACCGGAGTCCCTGAAGCAGCGCGCTGGACGCCTTTCCTCCGGAGCCCGCGTCGAGGTGCGCGAGGGCGCCCTGGGTCGCCCGTAGCGTCCCGGGCAGCACGGGCGTCACGAGCAACAGTTCGACCAGGTCGAACGCGTCCTGCGCCCGTGAGATCTCCCCGCTGGCCAAGCGGTCGAGGTTCCCGAGCACCTCCCGCTCGATCGCCTGTCGATGGGATTCCGACGAGCTCTCCGTGTAGACCCGACAGAGCGGCTCGGTGCCGGAGGCCCGCACGATGACGCGGGCGCTCACGCCGTGGCCGCGCAGGTAGACCTCGGCGAAGTCCCCGGGGATCCCGCCGACGTACTCGGCCTCCAGCCCCGCCAGCTCGGCGGGGTGGGCCGCGGGGAGGGAGAGCAGGTAGTGATCGACCAACCCCTGTTTGGTCGCCTCGGTCCCGTCCAGGTCCAGGCGCCCATACGACCAGCTGGTGCCGAGCTCCGCCTGGAGACCGTCCCAGACCTCCTGGACCGAGCCGCGATAGGCGGCGAGAATGTCGAGGACCAGCAGGTCGGCCCAGATCGCGTCCTTGTCGAAGAGGTGCGCGCCGGTCGTCAGTCCTCCGCTGTCCTCGCCCGCGAGGATGAAGCCGGCGCGCTCCGGGGCCGCCGGCACGACGCGGTAGTCGGCGTCCATCGACGCCGCCTCCGCGAGGTTCTTCATCCCGACCATGACGACGTACGACGGAGACCCGGCCACGAACTCGCGCGCGCCGACGGTCGCCCGGTAGAGCGGGTGGCGTGCGTACGCGGGCAGGGCGTCGGCCCGGGGTCGGGTCACCTGGCCGTCCCGGCCGTACGCCTCGACCACTTGGTCGATCAGACGCGAGGCGGTGAACGACCGGATCACCTTGCCGCGCCGTCCCCGCTTCAACAAATGGGCGACGAGCATCGGAAGGACCTCGTTCGCCGTGAAGAACCTCCCGTCCGCGCCGACCACTCCGAAGCGGTCGGCGTCGCCGTCCATCGCCAGCCCGACGGCCGCCCCGAGCGAGCGGGTCGCCTCCTGGCAGTCGGCCAGGTGCGGCTCCTCGGGGAGCGGATAGAGCAGGCGGCCGAAGGAGGGGGTCGGCACCCCGTGGACCACCGCGAACGGCACCCCGAGGGCGCCGAGGGCCCGACGCAGGTAGCCGCGTCCGGCCCCGTACATCTCGTCCACGACGACCTGCTTGTCGGCGAACCACGATCGGATCGCCGCGAGATCGAGCCCCGAGCCCGCCGGTTTCTCCAGGACCCAGCGGCAGTACGCCTCCTCCGGATCGAACGGCTGCACCCGACCTCCCGCGACCAGTTCCCCGAGCGACGCTCCGCCTGGGGTGGAATCCTCGAACAGGAGCTGGGAGGCGCGGGCGCCGACCCCGTTCGTGACGTTCGCCGGGGCCGGCTCGCCGCTGCCGAGGGTGAACTTGATCCCGTGCCACTCGGGGGGGTTGTGGCTCGCCGTGATCGTGAGGATGCCGTCGACCTGGCCGGCGAGCGGCACGGTCGCTTGGAAGTTGATCGCCGGCGTCGGGGAGTCCCGGGAGGTCAGGTGGACCCGGAAGCCGTCGCGTACGAGCACATCGGTCACCCAGAGCGCGATCTCGTCGGCGTGCGGGCGGCTATCGTAGCCGACCACCACCGACCTCCCAGGGGTCGGCCGGCCCTTCGTCAGCTGTTCGCCGACCGCCTTCGCCACGCTACGGACCCGGGGCGCCGTGATGTCCCGTCCCCAGACGCCGCGGATGCCGGAGGTCCCGAAGCGGGCGTACTTGTAGCGGTACAGCTCGATCAGCCGGGCGCGCGCCGGCGGGTCCTGGGACGCGAGGGCGACGTCGTAGAGCGCATCGAACGCGGCGCTCGCATCGTTGATCCGATAGGCGTAGCCGCGCTCGGCGGTGCGGTGCAGGAGCGGCACGACGCTCCGCCGGAGGCGCTCGCGGTCGCCACTGTACGCGGGAACGTCCAGCAGCGACTCCAGGACGAACGCCAGGCGCCGTCGCAGCTCCGCGAACCCGGCCCCGTCCAGCCCCGCCGACTCGGCCGCGGGCGGGCCTGCCTCGACCAGGAGGAGCGCGACGGCCCCGGTAAGACGCCCGAGCTCCTCCTCGGCCAGCGGGCCGGACCCGATCGAGCCCCGGATCGCCTCCACGTAGCGGGAGGCGTCCGTTGCTGCGGCCCGGATGGCGTCCGGGTCGCGCGCGTCGACGAGCCGACCGGCGACGTAGACGGCGGCACGCCACGGGTCGCTTGCACGGGCGCGATCGGTCTGCAGTCGGTCGAGCGCGTCCCCCCCGGCGTCCGATGGGGACCTCAACGCGCTCATCGGGTACAGGATCTCGCTTCGGGAGAGCACCGTGCGATTTGAAGCCGCGTCCGCTGCGGTGCCTGAGCGTCGCCTCGAACCGCAGGTATTTTTGGAGGGAGTTTCGGAACCGAGCGTATGCTCGGCCCCGCCGAGGAGGACGCGAAGCACCTCCGGCACCGCTTGGTGGCGATCCTCAAGCAGCTGAACCGGGACGAGATGGAGGAGCCGGAGGTCCCGGGCCTGGAGGTCGACGAGCTGCGCGGCCTGCTCGCGAAGACGGCGTTCCCGCTGATCACCCCCGGCGAGACCCACCAGGCGATCAGCGTGCTGGTCGGCAACGGGATGGCCCGGGAGCTGACCGAGCCCCGGTACGCATGGACCCGGGGACGCGTGGTCAACCACCGGTTCACGATCACGACTGAGGGGAAGGCGTTCCTGCTGCAGGCGGTCCAGCGCGTCGGAAGGATCTAGGCGCCGGCCGCTCACTCGAGCGTGACGTCCGAGCGCAGGTAGGCCCGCGTCGCCAGGACGAGCATCACCACCGTCTCGGCGGCCAGGACGAGCATCTCGACCCCGTTCCACGGGGCGAGATGGCCCTGGTAGCCGGCCCGGGCGGTGTCGGCGATGTACGTCAGCGGGTTGATGGCGAACAGGACCCGCAGCGTGTAAGGGAGACTGGGGGTCGACGGGTAGAAGACCGTCGAGGCGAAGTTGACGAGGAAGATCAACAGGACCTGGACGCTGTTGTAGGCGTTGTTCGACTTGACCAGCGCCCCGATCAGCAGCATCATCGACCCGAAGAAGATCGAACCGAGCGCGATCGCTCCGAAGATCGCGAGGAGCCCGAGCGGGGCGATCGCCGGCACCCCGACGAAGAGGGTGGCGACGCCGAGCATGACGGCGGCGCCCCCGAGCCCGAAGAGCAGCGACGTGAGCATGATGCCGAACAGGTACTCGATGCGGGTGAACGGCCCTACCAGGAGCTGGGCGAGCATGCCGTACCGTCGGTCGGCCCAGAGCATGCTGCCGCCGACCGTCCCCGCCATCACGGCCTGGAACGCCATGATCCCGGGGGCGAGGAACGCCAGGTACGAAGCCCCGCCGCTCGCCCGGGTCAGTGATTGGAAGCCGAATCCGAAGAAGACGAGGTACATCCCCGGAAGGCCCAGGAGGATGATCAGGCTCGCCGCGTCCGTGTTGACACGCGTGTTCCGGTAGATCAGACGGAACAGGTTAGGCGAGTCCACGGTCCTCTCCCCCGCTCGGCGCGATCGACTTCAGGAAGACGTCTTCCAGAGTGTTGCCCCGAACCGTCAGCCACTCGATCTGGACCCCGAGGCGCTGGGAGAGGTCGACGATCGCCCGAAGGGCCGCTTTCGGGTCCTCGACCAGGAGGACGGCCGAGTTCGTGTCGGTGGTCACGCTCGCCGCCGATCCGAGGGCGTCGCCCAAGCTGCTGAAGAAACGTCCGGCGTCGGATGCGGCGACGGTGAGGTCGATCGTCTTCTTCCCGGCGTACAGCCGCTTCAGGTTCTCGACGGTGTCCATCGCGAGGATCTTTCCCTGGTCGATCACCGCGACCCGGTCGCACAGGTAGTCGGCCTCCTCGAGGTTGTGGGTCGTGAAGACGACCGTGAGCCCCTTGCGGACCTCGGCCCGGATCGAGTCGAGCAGGACCCGACGCATCAGCACGTCCAGGCCGATCGTCGGCTCGTCCAGGAACAGGATCTCCATGTCGTGCATGAACTCACGGGCGACCTGGACCCGGCGCTTCTGGCCGCCCGACAGGTCGAACGAGCGGCGGCGTCGAAACTCGCCGAGCCCGAACCGTTCGATCAGGGTCTCGCTGCGGCGGCGCCGCTCGGGCTTCGGCACCTTCCACAGGAACCCGTAGAGGTCGAGGTTCCCCTCGACGGTCGTAAAGTCGAACGACTCGCTCTGCTGGACGACCCCGATCCGCTCACGGATCTGCCGGCCCTCCCTGCGGGGGTCGAACCCGAGCACCCGGAGCTGGCCTGAGGTGGGCGAGATCAGCGTCGTCATCGCCTTGATCAGCGTCGACTTTCCGGCGCCGTTCCGGCCGAGCAGACCGAAGACCTCACCCCGGCGGACCCCGAAGCTGACCCCGTCGAGCGCGAAGCTGCGGCCGTCGTACGAGTGCCGCAGCCCGTCGGCCTCGATCGCGACCTCTCCGGCAGCGAAGGGGGGGCCGTTGGACACCGTTTCCTCGAGGTGGCCCGGACCCGATCCGTTGCGTGAGGCGGGCGGCGGACCGGAACCTGTCACTTCGGGTGGTTCACGAGACCGACGGCTTTAACGGGAGCACACCCCGAGTGACCTCCCGGAGCGTGCGGGCCCTAGGGGGCGCCTAGGGTCCCTTTGCGTAGGACCCGGTAGACCGGCCCGGCCGGCGACGGGCCTTACAACGGCCGCAGGTCGTCTTGCCGGGCTAGCTCCCTGATCGAGGCGGCGACGGTCAGCTCGAAGGGGTAAATCCAAAACTTGGACATCCAGCGTCTGGACGGATAACCCAGGCTCTTGGGGTACCGATGGAACCCGGCGTCGACGTGTGGAACACCGTAGAGGAGTCGCCACGAAGCTGGTCCGACACGGCGCCGGCCGTGAGGTCTCAGCCCGGGGACCTCGAGACCAAGGGAAGGTCAGAGCTTCCGACGCGAGGCTGCGTGAGCTGCTTCCATCGGCAGACCGCGGCCGAGGATTCGGCGAACCCCCGCGGTCCGTTCATCGCTGGGGGTCGGTCAGCTTAGGGCCCCCTCGCGGGGCCTGGACTGCCGTATCGGTTCTTCCGGGCCGCTCTGGCGGCCCGAAGCCCTGGCTCTCGTAGCGCTTGAAATGATAGATCAGCATGGCGATGATCCACGTACCGATGAACAGGGCCACGATCCCGACCCCGACCCATCCCCAGACGTCGATGCCGTACGGCCCGGCCGCGTTGTTCAGCCAGTTCATCGTGTTCCAGAACCCGAACGGACCGCCCGAGAAGTTGAACTCGGAGGCGAACACCCCGAGGATCTCGATCGTTCCGATGATGAAGGCGACCATGACCGAGATGAACGTCAGCGTGAGGTTGTAGAACACCTTGCGGATCGGTTTCGCGAACGCCCACCCGTAGGCGTAGCGCATGCTGACGCCGTCCGAGGTGTCCGTGAGGACCATGCCGCACGCGAACATGAACGGCAGGATCAGCACGGCCCACAGGGGGAACCCGGCCGCGGAGGTCCCCACGGTCACGGTGATCGCAATCAGTGTGACCTCGGTCGCTGTGTCGAACCCCAGCCCGAAGAGGACCCCGACCGGATAGATCTGCCAGGGCTTGTTGACGAACTTGAACAACCAGTTGAAGTAGCGGTTCATGAAGCCCCGGCTGTTCAGCTGCTTCTCGAGGCGCTCGTTGTCCAGCGAACCGGCCCGGAGCTGCTTGAAGATCAGATAGACCTCCCAGAAGATCAGCAGGTTGATGAACGCGATAACGTAGAGAAAGACCCCCGAGATCGCGGTCCCGAGGACCGCCCCTACCGCTTCGAACGTCGGGTAGGTGCTGAGGATGAACCGCGTGACGACGACGAGCCCGAAGAGCATCGCCATGACGATCGTGGAGTGACCCAGGGAGAACCACGTCCCGACCGTGTACGGCTTCTGGCCGTCCTGCAGGAGCTTGCGCGTGGTGTTGTCGATGGCACAGATGTGGTCGGCGTCCACCCCGTGCCGGAGCCCAAGGGTGTAGGCGAGAATCCCTAGCCCGATGAAGATCCCCCAGGTCCTCCCGATGATGAAGGTCGCCGCCAGGCCGAAGGCGGTGGCGACGATGATGAGCACGTAGATGATCGTC
>JASHYQ010000060.1 GCA_030042955.1 Thermoplasmata archaeon | reverse complement strand
TTGGTGAGGGGAATCCCCACCACGATGGGGAGGACGATGAGAAAAAAGACCTCCAGATAGAACAGGTCACCTGATGTCATGGTTTGCGTGAGCTGATCCGATGTCTTAGAATCTCGCGAATATACCGCCGCTCACTTATCTCCCAAGGGACCGACGCCCCCTCACCGGTTCCGCGCCGTTCGGGACTCCAGGACCGGCTCAATGAAGGTACGCGTCGGCGGCGTACTGGCGCAGCATGCGTTGGCTGGTGAAATAGGATCCGACGTTGGCGATGGATTGCTTCATCATCGAGCACCACCGCCCCGTCTCCGTGTAGTAGCAAGGAAGGACGACCTTCTCCAGCTGGTCGTAGAGCGTCGCCGCGTCCCGCCGGTCGGAGTCCTTGCCCTCCGTGTGGGCGATGGACCAGCCGTTCACGCCTTCGATGCATCCCTCGGCCCACCACCCATCGAGCACGCTCAGGTTGAGCCCACCGTTGAGCGCGGCCTTGATGCCGCTGGTGCCGGAGGCCTCCATCGGGGGCAGGGGGGTGTTTAGCCAGACGTCACATCCCGCCACGAGCGCTTTGGCCCACTCCATGTCGTAGTTCGGTAGGAATACGCAGGAAACCTTCCCGTCCAGCTCGCGCGCCAGCTCGTGGATGCGCCGGATGGCCTCCTTGCCAGCCTTGTCCCGTGGGTGAGCTTTTCCGGCGAGGACCACCTGGAACCGCCGCTGGGAAGCCAGCTCAGCGAGCCGCCCCGTGTCCTCAAAGAGCAGCAGAGGGCGCTTGTAGGCGGTCATCCGTCGCGCGAAACCGATCGTGAGAGCCTCCGGGTCGAACGCTGTGCCGCTTGCCTGAAGGATCCGTTCGAGGAGCTCCTGCTTCGTCACCTGATGGCAGTCCCAGACCTCGCTGTCCGCGAGGTGCAGGGCCCGGACGAGCACCTCGGGCTCCTGCCGCCAGCGCGGAAATCTCGAGTCGTAGAGCTTCGCGAACGCGGGGTGCGTCCAGGTAGCGACGTGGACGCCGTTCGTCACCGCATGGATGCGCTGCCGGGGGAACATCTGGCGCGTGGTCTCGGCGTGCTGGCGGGAGACGCCGTTGACGTAGTCGGAGAGGTTCATGCCGAGGAGGGTCAGGTTGAGCCGGTCCTTGCCGGCTAGGCTCTTCAGCGCGGCGAGGTCGATTTCCCCGGGGAGCAACCGCTTGAACAGGTCGTACCCGTAGCGGTGGTGTCCCGCCTTGACGGGCGTGTGCGTCGTGAACACGCATTGCCGGCGAACTCCGGGGATGTTGTACGGTGTTCTTCGTGGGCCAGACTTCCTCGGCGCGGTCCGCGACTCGTTCAGGAGGTCGAGGGTGAGAAGCGAGGCATGGCCCTCGTTCATGTGGTACGTATGTATGTCAAAGCCCAGGGCGCGGAGGACCCGCAACCCGCCGAGTCCGAGTATAATCTCCTGTTTGAGCTGGTACGTCGCGTCTCCGCCGTACAGGGAGTCGGTGAGGGTCCGGTCCTCCTCGGAGTTCCCGTCCACGTCCGTGTCGAGCAGGAGGATCGGGACCTGGAACCCCTTGGGGCCCTTCAGAATCGTGAGCCAGGGCCGGACCCTGACGGACCTACCCTCGATCTCCAGGGTCACCATCGTGGGGAGCCGCTGGCACCAGCTCCTCGGGTCCCACCGGTCCGGCAGTTCCACCTGCTGCCCATCCCGGTCAATCTCCTGCCGGAGGTATCCCAGCCGGCTCAGCATCGTCACGAAGACCACAGGGATCTCGAGGTCCGCACAAGCCCGGGCGGTGTCTCCGGCGAGGAGACCAAGCCCCCCGCAATAGGTATGCATCTCGGACCGAACGGCGAGCTCCATCGAGAAGTAAGCGATGTGCGTCCGCGCCAGGAACGGTCCGATCGCCCGGGGCGGGACCCCTTTCGGGAATCCTGCCCTTGGATTCAGAGTCGCCGGAGTGGTCCTCGCCCTCGCGAGGGGGGCCTTCGCCATCGATTTCGGTTCCTGTCAGGCCGCGTGACATGCGGGCCGGAGTCGGGAGCGTCACGGCCGGGGCACGGTAACGCGGGGACGACGAGGGGGACCGGTCCGACGGTACTTTATCGTGTCGGGGTCCGTCTTCTCGTTCCGACCGCGGACCCTGACTGACCCGCTCGTCGAGCCTCAGGAGCCGGCGGAGGATTCCAAGCCGACCTTCTTTGACTCACTTGGGCAGGCATAATAGCCGGGCACCATGCCAACCTTATCTGATACGGTGAGCCTTCGAAAAATTAGGAGCCAATCCAAATGACCGCACGTGTCGCTGTGAATGGGTATGGGACCATAGGGAAGCGGGTGGCGGATGCAGTCACCCGACAGCCGGACATGAAACTGGCCGGGATCGCCGATATCCGGCCGAACTTTGAGATCCAGACAGCTCGGAGCAAGGGGTACCCCGTCTTCGTCACCGGCACCGGAACGGCCGAACAGTTTGCGGCCGAGCACATCGAGGTCGCCGGCCGCCTGGACGACCTGATGCGAGCGTCGGACATCATCGTAGATTGTTCTCCTGAAAGCATCGGCCGGGTGAACGCGAAGCTCTACGAGGCCGCCGGGATCCCGTCCGTATTCCAAGGCGGAGAGAAGGCCGACGTTGCGCATCTCTCCTTTTCTGCGCTCGCGAACTTCGAGGCGGCCCGCGGAAAGAAGAGCGTACGTGTAGTTTCTTGCAATACCACCGCGATCTGCCGGGCGGCAGCCGTGTTGCTCCCCGCCTTTGGAGTCGACCACTGGGAGGCGACGTTGGTCCGACGGGCCGCGGACCCGCAGGAGGTCGGCAAAGGGCCGATTGATGGCATCGTTCCATCGTTCAAGGTGCCATCGCACCAAGGACCGGACGTGCGGACGGTCTTCCCGGAGCTCTCCATCACAACTACGGCGCTGACCGTTTCCACGACCATGATGCACGTCCATGCCAACCAGGTGCGTCTTTCCCGCCCTCCTGCGTCGAGCCGAGAAGTCATCGACCGGTTTCGTGCGTCCCCCCGGTTTCACATCTTCAGGGAAGGGGACCGGGTGGCCGGAACACCGCAGGTCATGGAGTACGGCCGCGACCGCAACCTAAGGGGCCGGCCCGACGTGATGGAGAATGTACTCTGGGAGCACGGAATCCACCTCGTAGGTGCGCAGCTCTATTTCTTCCAAGCAATCCACCAGGAGTCGATCGTCGTTCCGGAGACCATCGATGCCATCCGGGCGATGCTCGGCCTCTCGCCGGATGGGGCCA
>JASHYQ010000059.1 GCA_030042955.1 Thermoplasmata archaeon | reverse complement strand
GCGCTCGCCCTCCTCCTCCGTCGACCCCCCCTTCCCCGCCCCCGGCGCGGCCCGCGGCCAAATCCCCCCGATCCCCGAACGAGGTGGCGAGCAAGACGAGCCCGGTCGCCGCCGCCACCGGATAAGGACCGACGGCCGGTCCTCCGGGAGATTCGCCCGTCGCCCTCCGACCTTCGCGGGGCCCTCGGTCCGTGCCCTCGGTCGTGGAGTTCCAGAAGGCCTTAAGGGGGGTCGCTCATCCCTCGCGCCGCTGGGCACGTAGATCAGCGGAAGATCGCTGCTTTCGCAAAGCAGAGGTCGTGGGTTCAAATCCCACCGTGTCCATGACCCCTCCCGGCCCTGGCTAGCTGCTCCGCTCTCGGCGAAGGCGCGACGTGGTCCCCGATCTTCGGGCGGACGACAGTCGTATGAAATCTGCCGGCGTTCCGGGTATTGAGGCAAGCCATGGGCTTCACCTACTCGCCTCCAGCCTCGGAAGGTCCGCACGGGTCAGACTCCGCTCCCCACGAGCAGGATCAAAATCCGCGAACCGCGGTCTACGGTGACGAGGCGCGACACCTCCTGGAGACGCCGGCCCGAATCTGGGACCCCCGCGACTTCGGCGACTACGAGACCGCCGAGCACTGGTGGACGGCTCTCGCGGTCTACGGGGGCATCCTCCTCACGGTCGGGATCATCGAGGTGTTCGCACCGAACCCGGTCCTCATGGCCATCCTCGGAATCGCCCTCTCCATCTTCGTGGCCCTCCCGGTACTGATCGTCCTCGGGATGGAGGTGGGCGTGGGGGTGTTCGCGGCAGGATGTACGATCTTGATCGCCTCGTTCGCGGGATTATGGTACCTCGATGCCACCGGCTGGTTCTGGGCCCGGCTCCTCCTGCCGGTGGCCGGAGAGTTGTGTCTGGCCTTGGGGGTTCCCCAGGCATGGTACTACCGGGGCCTCGAGGCCGACGACGAAAGGGGGTCGGCACAGCCCGCCACGTAGCGCGGGGTCTCGCCCGGTTCCAGCCCACGGCGACCGGCGTACGACAGGGTCCATCCTGTCCTCCCACGGAGCCGACCCAGTTCGCCGGCCCGGACAGGGGAGTCGACCGCCCCGCGACCGCTTACGTGGGAGGCGGCGAGGCCTCGCTCAGCTCCTGAAAGTCCTCTCGGCTGAGCTCAATCTCGGCCGCGGCCAGATTCTCCTCCAGATGAATGGGCGACAAGGTGCCGGGAATCGGGAGTACGACCGGGGATCGCTCCAACAGCCAGCGCAGCGCAAGCTGGTGGGGCGTCGCCCCGTACCGGACCGCCATGTCGGCGAGCTTCTTCGCCCTCTGGAGGTTCCCGCGAAGGAGGGGGGTCCACGGGATGAATGCGATCGACGCGTGCTCGCAGTACTCCAGGACCCTCTCGTCATCCCGCTCGAGTAGGTTGTACCGGTTCTGAACCGAGACGATGGTCGCGACTCGACGCGCTCTCTCGGTCTCCTCGACCGTGACGTTCGAGAGTCCAATCCGTCGGATCTGTCCGGCCTTCTGCATCTCCCTCAGGACCCCGACGCTCGCCTCGATGGGGACCTCGGGGTCAACTCGGTGGAGCTGGTAGAGCTCGATGCAGTCGAGCCTCAACCGTCTCAGGCTGGCCTCCACGGACTCCCGGAGGTGCGCGGGCTGTCCGTTCGTACCCAGGCCCTCGGGGGTACGAACCATCCCGCCCTTGGTGGCCACCAGCACGTTGGGGAAACTGGTTCCCAACGTTGCGCCGATCGCGGTCTCGCTTGCGGTCGACTGATAGACATCCGCCGTATCGATGAAATCGACTCCCAACTCCACGGCGCGCCGGAGCAATGCTCGCGACGCCTCGGTGTCGGTGACGCGATTGGTGCCGAGACCGAGACGATGGACCTTCCGGTCTCCTATCGAAACGGTTCCGAGACGGACGGACGCGACCATGCCAGCCAGCTCCCTCGGGGCTCCCGATCTCCTCCGCATCCCGGCTCGGAAGATTATTGCATCGCGCAGGGAGCGTCGGCTTGAAATGGTCCTTCCCCGTCCCATCTCCGCTTCGCGAT
The DNA here is from genome assembly GCA_030042955.1 of Thermoplasmata archaeon. Taxonomy (GTDB): domain Archaea; phylum Thermoplasmatota; class Thermoplasmata; order Lutacidiplasmatales; family UBA184; genus Lutacidiplasma. The sequence goes on along the minus strand of JASHYQ010000059.1, from coordinate 2,021 downwards.
GAGGCCTTCAGGACGTGGGAACAGCGACCCGCTCGGGTTGGTCCCCCTCCCCCGACTCTACGAGATCCGTTCGAGGATTCGCGCACCGTTGCCGTTCGTTTTCCAGTGGTGTACGGACTACACCCCGGAGGACGGCCGCTTTGCGCGGGAGACGTACCGACGGCGGATACTCCGTCGAACTGCGCGCCGGGTAACGTTCGAGGATGTTGAGGAGGCCCCGAAGGGGTGGATGTGGCGTCGCACGACGGTCGCGCTGCACCCCCCCGACCACTGGCACGCAGAATCGGTCGGGAACTACCGGCGCTTCCTGCTCGACTACCGGCTCCGGGCCCTCCCGAACGGCGAGACCGAGCTCACGCTTCGTGGGAAGCGGTGGGCGACCCGGTTCGCAGGTAGGAATCCCCCCAAGAAACAGCTCGAGCGGTATCTCCGCACCCTGTGGGCCAACCTCGGTCGGGCGTTGGAGCGAGAGTACCGTGCCAAACAAGGTGGAGGGCGCAATCCAGTCCGGAACCGTCGTCCGACCTGAACGGTCCGTGATGGCCTAGGACGCGACGCGGTCCACGACCGGGGACGTGGTCATCTTGCTCGGACCCCCGGGCGCGAGGAGCGTCGTACGGTCCGGCCGCCCCCTCGACCTCAGCAGTCGATCGGGTCCTCCTCGTCCGCCTCGTCGGGGAAGGTCTACTTGCGAAGTAGCTTGAACGCGATATCCCACGTCCCGAGCCGGCTCCCGCAGGTGATCCAGAGGACGACCAGCGGCTCCAGAAGTCGGGAGCCCTCGATCCCGCCGATATCCACGGGATTGAAGCCGAACGAGGTGAGGATCCCGGCGACCTGGCGCTTCGCCTCCGCGTCGTTGCCGCAGTAGAACATGTCGGGCGGTCCCCCCGGGAACTGGGGGCGGAACATGTGGAGAGAGCCGATGGTGTTGAACGCCTTCACGACCTTCGTCTTGGGGAGGAGGCGCTGGACCTCCTCTCCCAGCGAGTCGGTGAACCCCACCGCGAGCGTCGGAGGGCCGCTCCGCGTAGGCTTCAGTGGGTTCGTTACGTCGATCAAAACCTTTCCTTCGAACTGTCGCGGCCCGGCGAGCTGGATTGCGGTGGGGTCATCGACCCCGTGCGTGCAGAGGAGCAGCAGTTCCCCGAACTCAGCCGCCGAAGCGAGGGTGCCGGTCGACCCCGAGCGCCCTACCTCCTTCTTCCAGTTCACGAGAGCTTCGCTCTCCGGCGTCCGCGAACCCAGCCGAACGGTATGTCCCAGGGCGATGAAGCCCGCTCCCAACGTTCTGGCGACGTCTCCCGACCCGAGAATCCCTACCTTCACGGTCCCGACCTCAGGCGGAAAAGTCCGGCGAGATACTTAACGGGCGGCGCAACCGTTACTCCCGCCACAGCGCACTCTCTTCAGCCCGAGGAGGATGACGCCACGGTAAGCTATGCCGCGAGTGTACATCCAGTCGAAGGAAAACTCGTCGAACCTCGTCTTCGTCGACGGCCAGGTCGTCGCAGACCTGTGTCGGTGCGGCCACTCCAAGAACAAGCCCTACTGCGACAGCACGCATCGAGCGGTGGGCTTTCGAGCGCCCGCAGCGCAGGTCGTTCTGCTGGAGTAAGCCGGCCCGGTAGGGCCGCTGCACCCCCCCGACCCACCGGCGGAGGGCCGGGACTGTTTCCGGACCTTCTCTCCGACGCGCCACGGTGGGGAGAGCCCAGCGCAGACCTCGAAATCGCCCGTCCTAGATCGAGGTCAGGACCTGGTCCTGTCCGGTCCGCCGGAGGAGCTCCTGGCGGTTGTGTTGTGAGGCGTAGACCTTCTTCGGGGGGATGCTCTCGAACGCCAACACCCGGTCAACCGGCACACCGTGGTGGCTCGGCGGGCTGCGGCAGAGCTCGACCGACTCGGACATCGTGAGCCGAGGGAGGCCCGGTGGATGAGCCTTCGGGCGTGATGCGTCCCTGGGGCTCCGACCTTCATGGGGACCTCAGACGCGTCGGACGGTCACGGGCGGAACCCGA
>JASHYQ010000058.1 GCA_030042955.1 Thermoplasmata archaeon | reverse complement strand
TGGAAGACGGGGCCTGCCGGCGCCTGGCGCTTCCCGAGCTCCGGCCGGTCCGGGTGGTTGGGGAGCTCGACCATGCGGAGCTCCTCGGGCCAGGCGTCGACTTCGACCCGGGTCGGGTCGGCCACGTAGGCTCGGCGTAGCGTGGTCCCGTCGATCCGCTTCCGGTTCTCGGCATAAAGGGTCTCCGCCGGTACCTCGATGTCAGAGAGGGACATCCCGAACGACAGGATGAACGCCTTGAGCGCGTCGTTCGTAATCCCCCGGCGGTCGAGCGACCGGAGCGACCAGGTCCTGGGGTCCGCCCACCCGTCGAAGAGGCCGGATTTGATCTCCCGGTAGGCCTTGCTCTTCGCGACCTTGGCCTCCCGGACCCGGAGGATCCCCCAGTGCAGGAACGGAGGCCCGGTGATCCCGAGGAGGTCCCAGATGTACCGCTGCATCCGGTCCTCCATCACCAGGTCCTTGCCGCGGAGGACATGGGTGACCCCGAGCTCGATGTCGTCGACCGCCCAGGAGAACTCGAGCAAGGGCCAGACCCGGTACCGCGTCCCGACCCGGGGGTGGTCAAGGTCCGTGATTCGGAAGAGGACCCGGTCCCGGAACGCAGGGTCCGGGTCCTGCAGGTCGGTCTTGAGGCGGAGGACCGCCTCGCCCGGCCCGTAGCCGTTCCCCAGCATCTTTTCCCACTCATCGAGCGCCTCTCCGGGGGTCTGCGAACGCTCGGGACACGGGACGCCCTGGACCCGTCGTTCCCGGAGGAGGTCCTGCGGGCAACGGCAGACGTAGGCCGCGCCTTTCTCGATCACGCGGCGGGCCCACGGGTAGAATAGGGGGATCCGGTCGGACTTGTAGTAGACCGCGTCGGGATGAACTCCCGCTGCCTCACAGTCGCCCCGGATCAGGTCGATGAACTCGGTCTCGACGCGCTTCTCCTCCGAGCCGACCGTGTCGTCGAAGACGAGGAGGATCTTCCCTCCGTAGCGTTCCCGGTACAGCTGGTTCACGAAGAGCATCCGTCCGTGGCCCACGTGGAGCACGCCGCTCGGGAACGGAGCGAGACGGAGCACGACCTTGCCGGGGACCGCTCCCGGTAGGTCAGGGAACTCCGCGGCGGTGGAGCCCGCCGGGCGCGCCCGGGCGGCCTCCGGTCCGCCCGCCGCCGCGAGGCGGTCCGCGAGCTCGCCGGGCGGGATCGAGCGGACATCGGCCACCAACCGGGAGACGAGGTCCCGGACCTCCGAGGCGAGCGGCCGCAGCTGCGGGTCGGTCGCGAGCAGGCGCGCCAGGATCGGGTCGACGCGGGGGGCGCCGGCATGCTCGACCGCGTTCTCGAGCACGAGCCGCCGGGTCCGGGCTTCGACCTCGGGGGAAAGTGGCACGACGGCGCCGAGCGGGAGTGGGATTAAAGGGGTTCCGACGGCGGCGGGGTCGACGCACGCCCCCGCCCTCCAGGGCCACGGGCCTCGTCGACCGCTTCCATGAGCGTCAGCTCGCCCCGGAGTACGCGGTGGGCGGACGAGCGAGAGATCGTCAGCTGGCCTTCGCTCCGCTCTCGGCTCAGTCGTTGCAGGTTGGCGACCTCCCCTGCCGTGAAGGTGGTCGGAAGGGGCTCTCGCACCATGACGCCCGGGCTGCGGGCGATGGTCCGGGCCGCCGCCGGGTCCCGGGGCCGACGATGGCCGCGGGGGGTGGTTCCGCTCTCGTTGACGAGCTCGACCCAGCGTTGGTGTCCGAGGAGTGCGTTCACGATGCGGTTGCGAGCGGGCGGGTCTCCGGCACCGACGCGAAACCGGACGGGCCTCGAGGGGAAACGGTGTCGCAGGTGGCTCGCGAAGCTGCCCGCCGATTCCGGGGAGTCGAGCGACCCGGTGCCCAAACACCGCGGTCCTTCGAGGATGGCGTAGCCGGGGCGAGGACCGGGGTCGATCCCCACGATCAGCTCCTCGTGCGAGTTCCCAGCGTCAAACGCCTGCTCCACTGCGGCGGAGAGCGCGTGACGGTCCCCGCCCGGCGCCACGGGCAGGACCCGGCGGTGGACGATCGACGCCGCCTCCTCCGCCGAGGTGAGCACTGCGACGACGCTGTCGGGTATCCGTTGACCCGGAAGAAGGCTGACCGACGGCCATCGCTGCTCTCGAAGGAAACCCGCGAGCTCTCCGTAGAGGGCGGGGTCTCGAGTGACCAGCGCAACCGACCGGTGTCTCACCAACCCCTGGACGGTCAAATATCGCATATACCTTCCGGCTCACATGTCGGTCTGCGTGCACTGCGGCACTGTGGCGCCGGACGGTGCCCTCTTCTGTGCGAAGTGCGGGTTCACCCTCCCTCAGTCCGGGGTGCCCCCGGTCGGGGGCGCTCCCCTCGGCTCCGCGCCCCCACCGGCGGCCTGGACTCCCCCTCCGCAACCCCTCCGGACGGGCCCGGTGCCGGGCGCCCCGACCCCCCCACCCCCGTCGCCCACACCCCCCCCACCCCCTCCGACGCGGGTTCCTCCGGCAACCGTGCCGACCGCCCCGCCGGCCAACGCGAAGTACTGCGTGCGATGCGGCACGCTCATCACCCGGGCCGCGGTCTACTGCCCCGTATGCCAGCAGCCTCAGGGCCCCTGAGACGCGGGGGCCGGCGCGGCCGACGTACCTCCACGATGGTTCGGGTCGCTCAGGAACGGATCGCGGACCTCTTCGCGCTGGCGGAGCGCGAGTCGGGTTCGGGCACCGGCCGGCTCGCCGACCGATACGTGCGGCTCGCGCGAAAGATCGGAACCCGGTACAACGTCCGCCTGCTCCCCGAATACCGGGAGGTGTTCTGCCGAGCGTGCGCGACGTACTGGGTCGAGGGACGGACGGTCCGGACCCGGCTCCGCGGGGGCCGACGCGTGCGGACCTGCCTGCATTGCGGACGGCAGCGGCGCACGGTCACGAAGGCAAGGGCCCGGACCGGGGTTCTCCCCGACGCTCCTCGGGTCGGAGTCGCCCAAGAGGACCAGGTGTTCGTCGGCCCGGTGGAGGAGACCCCGGAACCATCCGAGGACGACGAGGGTTCGGAAGAAGCATAAGCGCGCGGCGCTCCTCCAACGTCTGCGCCGGGGTGGCCGAGTGGCCAAAGGCGGCAGACTCAAGATCTGCTCTCGCAGGAGTTCCCAGGTTCAAATCCTGGCCCCGGCAGCTTCTTCACATCCGCGACCAGCGCGGAGCGGCGTGAGACCCAATCCATTTCGAGGAAGGTGTCCCTCTTGGATCGCCCGGCGCAGGTCGAGCAAGAACCAGTCAGGCCCATCCCAGCTTTTCCAATAACGACTGGAATCTCGGATCGGCGCGCACTCGGTCCGTGCGCGGGTCCAACCGGAAAATCCAAATCGGGAGATTATGATTGCGGAATGCCTTGTCCAGCCAACGAAAGCAGTCGTCGAGATCGCCGAGTTCGGCGCAGATCAGCGCGGCGTCGACGGGGATTTGGCCGAACTCTGGTAGCGTCTCTTCGTGGCGCAGGAGCTCCCTCGCCTTCTCCTTTTCCCCGGACAGCGCGTACCCCCATGCGCGAATTATCGGCTTGAAGCGGGGTTCGGGGACCCGTTCTTCGTACAGCTGAATTTCCTTGAGCGCTTGCTCGAGATCGGATCGGGCGAGATAGTAGCGTGCAAGTGCGTAATAGTGCCTCCAACCTGAGGGTTCCAATTCGCCGATTTTCTGAAGTTTGAGGAGCGCTTCATCAAGCCGGCCGAGCATGACGAGCACCCGAGCGAACAGCGATAGGTTCTGGGTCCAAAGGGGGTCAGCAGCCTCAGCCAGAGCAAACTCTCGGAGAGCGTCGTCCACTCGGCCTCCACTGGCCAGGAATTGCGCGTACAGCAGATGTGCCAGAGCAAAGCTTGGGTCGAGCGAAAGGGCGAGCTTGACCTCCTTCTCTTGCGACTTCCTCTCATAATCGCGCGAAGATATCTGAGCCAAAACGAGGTGAGCCTCGGCGAGATGCGGGTCGAGCTCGATCGCCCGAGTTGCCAATCTTCGGTTGTGATCAAGCCATTCCGTTTGTGATGCGTCAGTGTACCAACTCCCGAGCATGCCCAAGGTCATCGCCAATCCCGCGTGCGCGGCCGCGTTCTGGGAGTCCAGCGAGATTGCGAGCTCGAATTGGTCCTTCGCCGCCTCGAGCGAATCTCGCGACGGACTGTGCTGCAAAGTCCGTCCCTTTAGGTACGCGATATAGGAATCCGGCCGAACCGAGCGTTTCGCGTCGAGACGTGCCTCTTCAGTCGCTCCCAACTCGACCTTCAGAGCTTCCGCCACTTGCTTTGCGATCTCCGCCTGAACCGCGAAGATGTCGTTGAGTTCCCGATCGTACGTTTCGGCCCACAGATGCCGGTCCGACCGCGCGTCAATCAGCTGGGCGGTGACCCTCAGACGGCTTCCGGCCTTCCGTACACTGCCCTCCAGTATGGATACGACCGCCAGCTCCGTTCCAATCTGGGAGACCGACTTATTGGTGGCTTTGTACTGCATCACCGAGGTGCGAGAGATGACCCGAAGCTCCCGCAATCGAGAGAGAACGGTGATGAGCTCCTCCGTGAGACCGTCCGCGAAGTACTCGTCTTTCGGGTCCGGGCTGATATTCGTGAATGGCAAGATGGCGATTCCAGTCGGCTCCGAGCTAACTGAGGCAGTCTCCCTCACGGTCGGAGGCAGCACGACTCGGTAAATGTCCATCGAGATCTGCAAGCCTTTAAGCGCCTGTGGCGGGAGTTTCTCGAGTTTGTCCGGAATCTTGTTCCAAACTTGTTCGCGGACAGCGCCCGACACGCAGACACCTCCGGGATCTGCGATGGGTTCGATGCGAGCGGCGATGTTGACGGCATCTCCCAGGATATCGGTGCCTCTCTGCTCGACGTCCCCGAGGTGGATTCCGATTCGGATCTGGATTGGAGTTACCCCAGTCTGAGTATTCCGCTCATAAATTCGACGCTGGATGTCGACCGCGCACTGGGTCGCCCTGAGAGCGCTGTCGAACTCGACCAAGAAGCCGTCGCCGGTCGACTTGATCTCTCGGCCGTGGTGAGCGGATATGAGCGGGCGAACGAGCTCCTGCTGCTGCTGGAGCAGTTCGAGCGTGCGGGCCTCGTCGGTCTGCGTCGAGGACGTGTAGCCGACCATGTCGGTGAACATGATGGCGGAAAGGCGACGAACCGACGCCACAGCGCGAAAACCGCTTCGGTTAGATTAAGGACCCTACCCCGCCAAATCGTTCGTAGGGAACCGAAACAGGTCCGCTGGACCGAACCCGGGACCTTCTCGGCGCACTGCTCGGAACCCGAAGTTATAGCGTAGAATCCTGGCCCCGGCAGCTTTCCCTCACCAATTCGCCGAAGTTCAAGTCGACGAACGGAACCCACACCGACGTGGGAAAGGGGACGGTTGCGCGCCGAAGGAGGTACTGAAGCAATCTCTTTTCGTGCTTGAGTTTCGAAGGGAGCACCGGTGGACGTCTTGAAAGAAGTCGTGGGACGTGAGAGCAGCTCCGTCCCTACACAGAGATAACTAGATCGCGTCCTTCGCGCGCAACTGATGGCTCGGACCGGTGCGGGCTAATGAGGGCCGGAGAGCCGCAAGGGTCGGGCCAAGGTCGTCGGGAGGTGCATGGCACGGAGCAACGCCACAAAGCGAGGGTCATTTCGGATAGCATCAAAGTACTCGGACTGGTAAGCACCCCAAAGCCCCCGATCGCCTTCTCGGAAATCTTGCTCCAAAAGCGGAAAGGCCCTCTCCGTGTTTCCCAAGAGAGCGTAGAAACTCGCCAACACATCGAGGGCGTGATATCCCTCCAGTCGACCCATTTCCCAGTCCGTCACTAGGGTCCTTAGCTCTTCGGACTCACCGATAGACGCCAGAACCACGGCACGATTTGCGCGGGACCGGAAATCGGTCGGGCTCCCCCGCGACTCGACGAGCTTCCTCGCGTCATCGGCGCGTCCTCCCCTCGCGTAGGCCAATCCGAGAAGATACTGATAGTTGCGGCTTTCAGGGAAGCGCCTGGCCAGTTCCTCTAGCGTGGCGGTGGTGCTTGCCCAGTCGCCCGCCATCGATGGCCCCCAAGCCAGGCTCGTCCTAGGAGCTTCCCAGACCGGATCCTGCTCGACCGCGGCAAGGAACTGCTTCTTGGCCTCGACGAACCGTTGGAGGGACCGGAGAAGGAGTCCGTACCAGAACCGCGCGGCTGAGCCGCTCGGGTTGAGCGCGATCGCTTGCTGGAACTCGGCCTCCGCACGCGTCCAGTCTAGGTCCGCCTGCATGGCGAGATTGGCTTGCGCTAGGTGAGCGTCCGAGGAGTTTGGGTTGAGCTCTAGCGCCTTGACCACGAGTTCCCGAGCCCTCGGAACCACCTCCCGGGCTGGCCTAGTTACCCCCATGACCGCGATGAGGTGAGTGGCCAGGTAGGAGTAGGCCGCCGAGAACCTTGGGTCCTCGGCGATGGCGGCCTCGAAGTGCTTCACCGCCTCCTGGTC
>JASHYQ010000057.1 GCA_030042955.1 Thermoplasmata archaeon | reverse complement strand
TCACACCGTGCGATGCCCTCGCTACTGGTCTTAGGCCACGCATTCGCCAAGCCGGGCTTGGTAAATCCCAGCACGGGCGCCGACTCGGTCCTCGTCCGTTGGGCGTCTGGGAGGCCAGCCGCAGGCCCTTAGCCGGTCTTTGGGCGGCGGGGCGTAACTGCCCAGATCGCCTCGAAAGGGCACTCTTTCGGAGCTGGCGGACTGCGGAAAGTTACATGTATCCGAGACCAGTAGCACCAGCGGATGGGTGCGCTCCGAGGGCGCTCGGCGGTTACCCTGTGGGCAATCCTCGGTGTGGCGATAGTCCTCCTTAGCCTACTGGCTATCGAGCCAGCGGCGGGATCGGAGGTCGCTTCCGGGTTCAACGTCACGGTAACGTGGAGCCTGAGCAACGTCACTGTTACGGTCGGCTCGATTGCGCTGCGTACCGTCTCCACCTCACTGTCGAGCACTGGAGCCAGCCTGACCGTTGCATTCACCGTGGGCGGAAAACTGGTCTTCAACAGCGTCGAGAGCGCCGATCCGTACTCGTACGTGTTCACCAACAGTAGTGCGGCTAGCCCCTTTGGAGACTGGACCGAGATCGGCTTCAGTGGCACCACGGGGACTGTCTATCTTTGTCCGGGCGGTTGCATCAGCAGCACTGAGCATGTTGTTGGGCAGGTTACTGCCACCGTAACCAACGGGGGCTCCACGCTGACGTTCAACGTGCCCGTACCTGCGATTCCCGCGTCGGAGTTTAGGATGTCCGTGGACGCCTACTACCCGGATGCGCAGGGGAGGGCCACGGTGGAGCTCGGCGACTACACTAACGACATTAACGGCTATTGTTCGGCACCCGAGACCAACATTTGCGGAGGTCCAAGCGGAGGCGGGTCGGGGTCGTCCAGCTCTTATCGAGGGCCCGCGTGGCTCCCGAGTTGGCTGCCCTCATGGCTCCCGTGGCCCTGGAATCTGGGAATACTGGTGGGGGGCGTTATTGTGGTCGTAGGGTCGATAGCCGCCTACGTCCACTTCCGACGTCCACCAAAGAAGCGTCCGGTTCCGCCGGAGGACCCTCCCGCGGTCACCGGCGTCCGCGCCTGAGCCACCCCCAGGCAATGACTTTCGCGCCGCATACACCGGGGGTCCATAGTGGAATGCTTCCCCTGGCGGAGAGGCACTCAGCGCGGTGAGCGACTGACCCCGGCCGGTTCGGAATCGCCGCTTAGACGAAAATCAGTACTACGAGACTGGCTGGACTAAGGAGGAGGTCGACTTAGCCCGAGGGAATCGGCGGAGGGAGTGGCCCCTCAAGCAACGGCCGCTCGAGTGTGCCGTATGTCACATCGCCGAGCCCCGCGTTTTGGTGGTCGACCACAGAGTGCCCCTGAGCCTGGGCGGAAGGGATCGGCCGTCGAACTGGCAAGTACTCTGTCACAACTGTAATGCCGTCAAAGGTCCACACGGCGACCAACGGGCTGCTCGGAAGCGACTGGAGAGTCAAGCACGGCGGCGGAAGCAGTGGCTCAACTTGCCCGATCTCGGCTGGTTGTTTCAGAGGTAGATCGCCCACCATTCCGACCGCGACCCGGTCGTCGGGGGGGCCGGTAGCCGGGCCGGTCTTCTCCCCTACGCGCCCTCTGGTATCACTGCTTCGAAGAAGCCTTCGGAAGCTCAATCCGGATTTTGCCGCCCGTTGTTGGGGGCAAGTTCCTCGTGATTCGGTCGAGTTCAGCAGTTACATCCACGAGACGGCACTTCTGGCCGCCTGCCCAGACAATGAGCGTCTTGGGGTCCAGTACGCGGAATACCTCTTCCGGATTCGGCGGTCCGGAGGGCGGGACCTCTTTGATGGAGAGTCCCTCGAGCGCCTTCGGTTTCTTCTCACGCAACCATGCGACCAACTTCTCGTCCACGTGTTCGAGTACGTCGCGCACCTCGCGATCTTCCAATATCGACTTCTCGGGCAGCCCCCAGCGCACGCGGAGCTCGGCAGCTCTGGCCGCGGCCTCCCTCTTCTTTCCGCCGCTCGGAGGGCGTCTGGTGTACGGCCAGAGCACAAGCGAGACGACGGACGCAGCGGAGGCAATCGTCCGTACGTGCGACCAGATCAGGACCTGCCACTTCAGGAACTGTTGGACAACCTCGCTATCCCAAGGCATGTCTGCCTCGCCCTCGGTTCCCCGGAGAGCCTCCAGCGCCGGGGGAACGACTTGCACAAGACCGCGCAACTGCTCGAGCGCCAGCAGAGCACTCCAGCACTGGAAAGCAACCTCGTGGCGGAGTGCGCTCTCTTCTTGGGGGGTCAGTGAGTAGGAAGAGGCAGGAGCTTCGGCCATCGCGCAAAGGTAGTCCATTTCGGTTCTTGGAGTACAGCTCCGCCGTTAGTTAGGGGCCGTTGGACCGCCCTCGAAAGTTGCCCGGCCGGATATCCTACATGCAGCCCGGGTTGGGGCGATTGTGTCCTTTGTTAACATCCCCGCTATGGGGGTCATCGCTCGGGGCCCTGAGCCCGCGGAGCGGCTGCTGCTGACGCCCCGGCCGCCTGTGTTCATGCCCCCGGGCGGTCGGGACACCACCTTGTCCGGTTCGTGACGGGTTATCACCGTCTGATTCACGTCGTCTTATACCCTTGTTAACGAACTCAAGTTAAGTATTCGCGAAGCCGAGCTTGCTGAATCCCAGCTCGGGCGGCTGCCGCCGGCTGATGAGTACACTTGGACGCGAGCTCGGCCGCCGAAACTAAGGAGCTCCCCGAGAGCTCGCGAGACCCCCCTCCCGAGTCGCGTCCACACCCTCGGGGGGCATGGACGCCGACCAGTCCATCCCAACTCGGCCCCTCCAGCAGGCCCATCCATGGCGGCACGACCCGCGCCGGAGCTCCCATGTACCCGGCGCGGCTCCCGCCTCCGGTCATGAAGGCCTTCCAGGACTACTACCCCGACGACCTCGCCCACTGTTTCGGGTGCGGCCGCTTGAACGCGCAGGGCCACCAACTCAAGAGCTTCTGGGAGGGGGACGAGACCGTCGCACGGTTCACCCCGAAGCCGTTCCACAGCGCGATCCCCGGCTTCGTGAACGGAGGGATCCTCGCCTCGCTGATCGACTGTCACGCTACGGGAACCGCGGCGGCCGCCGCCTACCGAGCGGAGGGACGCGGGATGGAGACTCTGCCGGCCCGTCGGTTCGTCACGGCCTCGCTTCGGGTCGACTACCTCCGGCCGACCCCGCTCGGCCCGGAACTGAGTATCCACGGACGGGCGAAATCGGTCTCCGGCCGCAAGGTCGTCGTCGAGGCGTGGATCGTCGCGCAGGGAGAGACCACCGTGCGCGGGGAGGTCGTCTGTGTCGAGCTCCCCGCCTCGATGCGGCCCTCCCCGGCGTCCGAGGCATCGGCCGCCCAGGGCTCACGATAGACCGAGAATCCGACCGTCGGGAGCGACGTCGAGGTGCTCGGAGGAGGGGTGCGTGGGGAGCCCGGGCATGGTCTCGATGGTGCCGAGGTGGGCGACCGTAAAGCCAGCCCCCGCCGAACGGGTGTACCGATGCACCAGGGAGATGAACCCCCGGGGCCGGCCGACGTGGTGTGGGTCGTCCGAGAGCGAGAGCGGGGTCTTGGCCACGCAGACCGGACCGGTGAGCTCACCGATGCGGCCGAGCTCCTCGAGGTCCCGGTCGGCTTCGGGCGTCGACGAGATCCCCGCGCCGCCGTAGAGGCGGGTCACGATCGTTCGGACCTGGTCGGCCGGACCCATCTCCGGTGGACACAGCGGATGGCTCCGGCGACCCAGCGCGACGAGCCGCTGGACGGCCTTCGCGAGGTCGACACACCCCGCCCCGCCTTCCTCAAACGCTCGGGACTCGACCATCTCGGCGGCGTGGGCCTCGCAGAAGGCACGAACTCTGGCCGTCTCCTCCGGACTGTCGCCGGGGAACCGGTTCAGCGCGACGACCGCCGCCAGCCCCAGCGCCTCGAGGTTCGATAGGTGCTGTTCGAGGTTGGCCAGCCCGCGCGTGGTCGCCGCAAGGTCCGGATGCGCGGACCCCTCGTCCGTGGCTCCGCCCTGGAACCGGAGGCCGCGAAGGCTCACCACCAGGACCGCGCAGTCGACGTCGAGGCCGAGGATGGGCGTGACGATGTCCACGAACTTCTCGGCGCCGAGTTCCGTCGAGAAGCCAGCCTCCACCACGCAGTAGTCGGCGGTCGCGAGACCGAGCTCGATGGCGAGCCGACTGCAGGTGCCGTGGGCGATGTTCCCGAACGGGCCGGCGTGAACGATGGTCGGCGTCCCTCCCGAGGTCCGCACCAGGTTCGGCTCGAGCGCGTCCCGGAGCACGGCGGCCATGGCCCCTTCCGCATGGAGCGCCGACGCACGGACCGCGGCTCCGTTCCCCTGGAACCCTACCAGGATCTTCCCCAACCGTTCCTTGAGGTCCATGTAGTCCTTCGCGAGCGCGAGCACCGCCATCACCTCGGAGGCTGCGGCGATGACGAACGAGCTCTGGGCCGCGGGGAGACGCGGGTCCTTGCCGGCTACCGTGACGATGTGCCGGAGGGAACGGTCCTCCATGTCGAGCGTACGAGGAAAGATCAACCGGTCCCGCTGGAGGTCGAGGCCGTTTCCGTGGAAGATGTGGTTGTCGACGAGGGCGACGAGGAGATTGTGTGAGTTCACCACGGCGTTGATGTCCCCCGTGAACCCCAAGTTGATGTGGGTCGCCGGCTCGACCGTGGCCCGGCCGCCGCCGGTCGCACCGCCCTTAATTCCGAAAACGGGCCCGAGGGAGGGCTGACGTAGGCAGACCGCAACCCGTTCACCAACGGCCGTTAGACCGTCCGCGAGCCCGATCGCCGTCACGGTCTTCCCCTCGCCGTGCCGCGTCGGGGTCATGCCGGTGATGAGGATCAGCTTGCCGCGAGGGCGAGTATCGGTAAGCTCCCGTACCACGGAGACCGGGATCTTCCCGACAAACGGTCCGGCCGGGTGAAGCGTGGCTGGCTCGATGCCGAGCGCCTGCGCGAGTTCCTGCGGGGTCTTCATGGGTCCGGGGCCGCGCAGGTCCGGACGGCTTATAGTAGGTACCCGGAGTTCGGCGATTTCCAAGTAATTTTCAATTCACCACAAGGCCTTACTTGCTCTCTGTCCTGACTGCCACGACTGGAGGCACATCGCCGAGGCATGCCATGGAAGAACTGAGCGTCGGAGCCCAGCGGATCCTCGAGCGCGTCGACTTCCCGCGCTTCCTCAAGGCCCTCCAGAGCGCTGGATATCGGGTCGTGGGCCCGACCGTTCGGGACGGGGCTATCGTCTACGGGGAGATCCGTCGGGAGCAGGACCTCCCGATCGGCTGGACCGACCGCCAGGAGGCGGGCAAGTACCGCCTCGAACGACGGAACGACCAGGCGCTGTTCGGATACAACGTCGGGCCGCATAGCTGGAAGAAGTTCCTGTTTCCTTCGCGCGAGCGACTCTGGACCGCCTCGCGGGCCGGGACCTCGTTCACGGTGATGGCGGAAAAGGACGACGGTCCCCCCATGGCCTTCCTGGGCGTTCGCGCGTGCGAGCTCGCCGGGATGGATGTGAGCGACAAGGTGTTCGACGGCGTCGTGCGCGACCCGGGGTACCACGCGCGCCGGACCCGGGCCCTGCGGATCGCCGTGCAATGCGGCCAGGCGGGCGGCACCTGCTTCTGCGTCTCGATGGGAACCGGGCCCGGAGTGCGGAAGGGCCACGACCTCGCCCTGACCGAGATCTTGACCCCGGAGCGGCACTACTTCCTCCTGGACGTGGGGTCGCCCGCGGGGGCCGCCGTGTTGAGTCAGGTCCCGCTGAAACCGGCGAAGAAGGAGGATTCGGAGATGGCAACCTCGATCGTAGCACAGACGGCCGCGTCCATGGGGCGAACGCTTGATACCGAGGGGATCCACGACGTGCTCCTCAACCAGCCCGAGCATCCGCGGTGGGAGATCGTCGCCCGACGGTGCCTCTCCTGCACGAACTGCACGATGGTCTGCCCGACGTGCTTCTGCAGCACGACCGAGGAGGTGCCGGACCTCAGCGGGGAGACGGTCGAGCGATGGCGCCGGTGGGACTCCTGCTTCAACCTCGAGTTCACGGCGCTGCACGCCAACAGCGTCCGGAAGAGCCCGCTCTCCCGGTACCGCCAGTGGCTGACCCACAAGCTGGCGAGCTGGCACGACCAGTTCGGCACCTCCGGGTGCATCGGGTGCGGGCGGTGCATCACCTGGTGCCCGGTCGGGATCGACCTGACCGAAGAGGTCGCGGCGATCCGGGTGGCCCCGCCGAAGCCGGCGACCACCGGAGGAACTCCATGAGCGCCCCGCCGGTCCATGCCCTGGCGCCGCTGCGGGTAGCCGACCATCCGTTCTTCCATGGCCTCGACGAGCGGTTCGTCCAGTTCGCCGGCGCCGGAGCGGTCGAGCGGTCGTTCGAGCCGGGCGACATGCTCTTCCAGGAGGGGGACATCGCAGGCGAGTTCTGGCTCGTCTTCCACGGCAAGGTCGCCCTCGAGATCGCGGCCCCCGACCGCCCGCACGTGACGATCCAGACGGTCGGCTCGGGCGAGGTCCTCGGCTGGTCGTGGCTGGTCCCGCCCCATCGCTGGCGGTTCGATGCGCGCGCCGTGAAAGCGACCCGGACCCTGGCCCTCGATGCGAAGACCCTGAAGGATGCCTTCGAGGCCCGGCCCGAGGACGGCTACCGGTTCCTGCTGCGGTTGCTGCCGGTGATTGGCGAACGGCTGGAGAACGCGTGGATCCAGATCCTGGACATCCATGGCGTCTGAGTCGTATCCCCCGGCCCGCTCGGGTTCGGTCGACGCTAGCCCGTTCACACCGACCCCGTACCTCGTCGAACGCCGGATCGTGGAGACGGCCGACACCGTCTCGATGGTCCTCAAGCCCACCGATGGGCGTGGGATCCCGGCCTTCCGGCCCGGCCAGTTCAACATGGTCTACCGGTTCGGCACCGGCGAAGTCGCGATCTCCATCAGCGGAGACCCGAACCACCCGGACGAGCTAGTGCACACCGTTCGTTCCGCGGGGAAGATCACCTCCGCACTGACGAAGACGATGCCCGGGGAGACCCTCGGGGTCCGAGGCCCGTACGGCGTCGGATGGCCGCTGCAGCTCGCCGAGCACCAGGACGTGGTCATCGTCGCCGGGGGTCTTGGGCTCCCTCCACTCCGTCCGCTGCTGTACGAGCT
>JASHYQ010000002.1 GCA_030042955.1 Thermoplasmata archaeon | reverse complement strand
GGCGTGGAGATCCTCGGGAGTGGGATCGGCGCCTCGAGCCAGGCGGAGCTCCGGACCGGCATTGGCGAGTTCTTGCGCGCGTTTACCGGCGCAGGGTTCCGGATCTCGACCGAGGTCCGTCCGCTCTCGGACGTGGAACAGGCCTGGACGGCCGGCCACGAAGAGAAGCGTCTCGTGTTCACCGTCCCGTAGGGAGTGCTTCGCCGTGTCCACCCCCACGAATCGAGAACGGTCGGGCCCTTACCCGCCGGTTGGACCTCGGGGCTCATGGGCGCTTGACGGAGCCTGGTACTCGCAAACCGGTATTCGGAGAGGTAGCAAACCGAGTCCTACCAAGCAAGTACTCACCCGAGTGGTCCGGGGGTCACGGCTCATCCGCGTCGAGAGCTCGTGCTGGCGGTCAAGCGTAGACCTTTAGCCGCCCGGGGCGTCCCCGGAAACCGTACGCCGAGATGCGTCAGTCGACACTGCTAGGACCCTTCACGTTCGGGAAAGGAGGGCGCCCGATCGTCCCGACAAGTGATGGCAACCCGAGTTCTTTCGGGCTGAGATTCGAACCCGGAGTCCCCGCTGGTGCCCCCCCCGAAGCTGACCTACCTCGTTCCGGAAGGTAGAACCTCGAACCCCGCCTCGGCGAAGTTGTGGTCCCACGTGAACGCCCGCGGGATGCCGGTCTCCCGCATCGTGACGAAGCTGGTGCAGTCGGTGAAGCTCCATTTCTTGTCCGGGCGCGACAGCATCAACTTGAGGCTGTCCTCGAAGACCGCTTCTCCCACCCGGAGTCGACGGACGGAGGGGCTTTGCCGGAGCAGCGTGTGCAGCCGCGTCACCGGGGCGAGGCCCGCGCGCAGACGCAGTAGGGTAAAGGTCTCGTCGAGCACGTAGTCGGTGGTCACCGGCGTCCCGAACCGTCCACTTTCGATCTCGGCAAAGGTCGAGATGGCTTCGGGACGCTCGGCAGCCTTCTCATACAGCAAGGCGAACCACGCCGACGTGTCGACGAAGATCATGGGGCGGAGTACAAGAGCTCGTCCACATGCTCGGCCGTCCGGTCCTTGCCCCGGCGGGGCTTCTGGTGCGCCAACTGCCGGAAAATCGGCTCGGATGGATCGACCGAGTCCGCCAGCACATGCGCGCGGATCGCCTCTCGCACGACGTCCTGTATGGGGCGATGCTCCGAACGGGCACGCCGGCGGAGGAGTTCGTACTCCAGCTCAGGCAACCGGGTTTGAACAACGGTCATGGATAATAAACATGAAACATGTATATTTAAGAGCCCATGGGGCCCGGAGGCGGTCCGATGCGTTCGAGAATCTTCCCTTCCGGGGTACGGAGTTCTGACGTGTGGGGTCAATTGGAAAGGGCTTACGGGCCCGCCGGGATTCGAACCCGGGTTTGAGGCTCCGGAGGCCTCCGTGATGTCCAAGCTATACTACGGGCCCGCGCGAGAGGGTCAGGTCGGCGCGAACTAAGCTTTGCGCATCGCTCGCCGGGCACACGCTCCGTCCCGGCAAACTCTTAGATACGGGAGGCCCTCCAGAACCTGAGGCCCTCGGGCCAGGAGGTTCCCGGATGAGCGAGATGGTGTCTCTAGTTCTGTCGCCGGGAACCGAGTAACCGCTCGACTCCCCGGCGCGGCGGCGCCTCCGAGAGACCGCCCCTCCGCACGGTAGCAACAACAACCAGGATGCCCAACGAGCCATACCTCGACGCCAGCGTACGCTGGAAACTGAAGAGCGGGAGAATCGCGTTCCAGGAGCCCCGCACCGCGGAGGTCGTGTCGAACCTCCTCGACCTGGGTCTCGTCACCGAAGTCCTCCGACCGATTGGAGCCGGTAAGGAGGCCGACGTCTTCTTGGCCCGCGACGGACCCCGTTGGGTCGTGGCGAAGTCGTACCGGCTCTACCGGACCTCGAACCGGTCCCGGGGCGCCGTGAAGGCCGACGGGATGGGCCGGCTCGCCGCCCAGGAGTTCGACCTCCTGGGCTACGCCTGGGCGCATCGGGTGCCGGTTCCCGAGCCGATCCAACGGGAGGAGAATTCCTTCACGATGGAGTACCTGGGGACTCCCGAGGCTCCGGCCCCCCAACTTCGCGCGACGCTCCTCAAGGACCCGGAACAGTTCGCCCGTACTCTCCTCGACTCGATCGTGAGCCTCGCCAGCTCGGGGATCGTGCATACGGACCTGAGCCCGTTCAACATCCTTGTTCACGAGGGCCAGCCATGGCTCATCGACCTCGGCAAGGGGCTGCGGGTCGACCGGCTGGGGTGGCCGCCGTGGGCCCAAATCGAGCAGGCCCGGACCAGCCTAGTCCGTGGGCTCGACTCCATTCGTCGTTACTTCCGGCGATACGGTCTCGACGTCGACACCGGACCTACCCTCACGACCATCCTTCAGCGGATTGACGAAGAGGGACGCTCTGCCGCCCTCGAATGAGCCCGGTTCGGACCAGGACGGGGTCGTGCGCCATCCCGTTCCTTCGCGCCGAACGAAACCGCTCGGGCTGCGAGGCGGTCGGCTGCTCCGGACGACGGCTGCCCCATCCAGATTGACCCGTTGAAACCGAACTTTTACCGCTATGTTTATCGTGGAGTAGGTCATATTTCCAGATTTATGACAAGTTTATGGTTAATTGTCTAATTTCCGCCGACCACCCATCAAATACCGGCAGGCCCCTTCGATGGGCGAGGACGGCATGGATGCTCTGGTATCGACCACGCGGCTCCCGGAGTCGATTGGTTCCTCGAACGCCGCCGGCAAGTTAGAGGGAGGCGACGCCTCCCTGCGAGAGGGGATCGTCTACGTGGACGGGCGATTCTACGCCCCCGGCGAGGCGAGCGTCTCCGTGTTCGACCACGGGCTATTGTACGGCGACGGCGTCTTCGAGGGGATCCGAATCTACAACGGTCGAATCTTCAAGCTCGA
>JASHYQ010000056.1 GCA_030042955.1 Thermoplasmata archaeon | reverse complement strand
TGGAGGTTTCCTTCCGACCGGTGGGCTTGCACCGTGTGGCCGGTCTGGTCGGACCAGCGGACCATCTCGACCGGGCTCGTCGGGTCGTCCGTGACGAGCAAAAGATGGGTGCCCGCGGGCCGCCGGGCAAGTTCCTCGTTGAGCAGGGTAAGGACGGCCGAGCATTCGATCCCGATCTCGTACAGCTCGAGGTCCGGGGTGGCGGGCCAGCAGCGGATGCGCTGCGTCCGGATCCGCTCCTCGAGTCGGCTCGCCACCTGGGCCGCCGTCTCCAGGTACTGGCTGACCTCCTCGGGGTGGGTTGGGCGCACGCGGACCACCCAGCCTGCCCCGTAGGGAGCATCGTTGAGGAGGCGGGGCTGTCCGGTCAGGGCCTCGTTGCGCTCGAGAACGACCGCTTCGACGGGCAGGCGGACAGCGCCGGTAAACCGCAGGCTCTCGACCGTCGCGACGCTCCGGCCACGAGCCACCGTCCCCTCGACGGGGCGGAAGGTGGCCGAAACGAACGGCCCGGCGAACGCCGCCAGGGTGCTCAGCAGCCCAAGCCGGGCCGCTTCTCCCTCCGGCGACCACCAGACATCGTGCTCCAGGTCGTATAACCGGTCCTCCGGAAGCAGGCAGCCGAGGATCTCCACGGGACGCCCACGACCGCGACCGCCTATAGGGCTGTCCCGGCGTTTTCCGCCGCCCGCAGGGGCCCGGGTTTCACCGGACGAATCCGGCTTGCATCCTGCCCGTCTCGCAAGGGTTAAACCCACCCCCGTCTCGGCCGACCCCGAGGAGCCGATGCCCCGCAACGTCCACGTGGAGCCGCTGCGTACCGTTCACATCGAAGACCAAGCCGTCGAACTGGTCGAGCGGAAGGGGCTCGGGCACCCGGACTCGATCGCGGACGGGGTCTCGGAATCCGTGAGCCGGGCGCTCTGCCGTCTCTACCTCGACGAGTTTGGGCGGATCCTCCACCACAACACGGACGAGACCCAGGTCGTCGGCGGGGCTTCCGAGCCGAAGTTCGGAGGCGGGAAGGTCACCAAGCCGATCTACATGCTCCTGGTCGGTCGGGCGACGACCGAGGTGAACCAGGACAAGCTGCCGATCCACGACACCGCGATCGAAGCCGCCAAGAAGTACGTCGCCTCGATCTGTTCCCACATCGACATCGACCACGACGTGGAGTTCGACTCGAAGATCGGCTCCGGCTCCATCGACCTCCGGGGGGTGTTCGAGCAGAAATCGGTCCTCTCCAACGACACGTCGTTCGGGGTCGGGTTCGCCCCGCTGTCGGACACGGAGCGGCTCGTCCTCGAGACCGAGCGGTTTCTGACGCTGAAGCTCAAGAAGAAGATGCCCGCCCTCGGGGAGGACGTCAAGGTCATGGGGTACCGGGACGGCGAGAAGGTCCGCCTGACCGTCGCCGCCGCGCTCGTGGACCGGGAGGTCCAGGACGGGGACGGCTACCAGAGCGTCTGCGAGGAGATCCACCAGAAGCTGGCCGACCAGGCCGCGAAGCTCACCCACCGGGAGGTGCAGATCGAGGTCAACACCGCGGACGACCCGGAGCTCGGCCGGTACTACCTCACCGTGACCGGCTGCTCGATGGAGGCCGGGGACGACGGCTCGGTCGGCCGCGGGAACCGCGCGAACGGTCTCATCACCCCCTGCCGCCCGATGAGCCTCGAGGCCTCCGCCGGGAAGAACCCAATCAACCACGTGGGCAAGATCTACAACCTGCTCGGGAACCTGATCGCGGCGGACATCGTGAAGGAGACCGGCGGGAACGTGAAGGAGGTCCACGTCCGGATCCTCTCCCAGATCGGCAAGCCGGTCGACCAGCCGCAGGTCGCGAGCCTGCAGATCCTTCCCGCGGAGGGCGTCAAGCTCGCCCAGGTGAAGTCGACCGCGGAGGGGGTCGCGAACACCTGGTTCGACCACGTCGACACGATCCCTAAGCTCCTCCTCACGGGAAAGCTGTCGGTCTTCTAGGCCCCCCGGGTTCCTGGGCTCGCCGCGGAGGGGGCCCCTCCTCTAAATAGGAGGCCCACGCAGTATCTTCCTCGAGGCGGGCCCCCCGGGGCGGGGGGCATTTCGGATGGCATTCGGGCTCACCGGCTCTGAGCTGACGGCGCTGGTCATCATCGTCATCCTGATCATCTTCGTGATCGGGATCTTCCTCTACCTTTCCCAGCGCCTGCGCGCCCGACGCGACCAGCTCCTGACCGAGCTCAAAGGCCGTCCCGAGCTCGTCCAGGACCGAGCGTACAACCGGCTGGCCATGGCCCGCCGGGAGGCCGAGATCCTTGCACGGACCGGGACCGACATCCGCTCGAGCCAGGCGCTGATAGCCCAGTCCCAGGCGGCGTTCGACCTCCGCGACTATTCCCGCTCGTACGAGCTGGCGCAATCGGCCCACGAATCGCTCGTGAACGCGCGGGGGAAGGTCGGACCCTCCCCCCTGCCCGGCGGGGGTTCGTCCAGCCAGCCCCTCCCGACCATCACCCCGAGCGGGTCCGGCACGACCGCCGGCGTGACCCCGGCCCCCTCCTCGCTCCCTAAGAACCGGGCCGAGTCCCACTTCCTTCTCGGCCTCCTGAACCAGGAGGTCGCGGCGGCTCCCGCCAGCGCGGGACCTACCCTGGAGGCCGCTTCGTTGCGGGACCAGTCCCAGGCGGCGTTCGACCGGGGGGATTACTCCGAATCGTTCCGGCTGGCCCTCAAGGGGCGCCGCGCGCTGGGAGGTCACGTCGAGTCGCTTCCCCCGACCCCGGGGGTCGGCGCGGCTCGGGCGATGGGCGACGGAGCGGACGCCGCCGGCACGGCCGAGGCCGTGGCGGGCGCGGCCCGATGCCCCGCCTGCGGCCACCCGACCCTCTCGAGCGACACGTTTTGCCGCGGGTGCGGTCGGCCGCTCACGTCCCCCACCTGTTCGTCGTGCGGGGCCCCCCGCACCCCGGCGGACGTCTTCTGCGGTAAGTGCGGCGCCTCGTTCTCTCGCTAGCCCGCGCGACCGACCCACTCGTCCAGCCGTCGCTGCGTCCGGATCTCGTGGAGCACGGCGCTCTGGCGGAGCCACCGGTCGAGCGGAATCGCAAAGGTCGACCGGAGCAGCTGGGTGAGTTCTTCCATCGACCCGAGACGCTGGGCCGGTTGCTGGAGCGCCGCGCGTACGTGCTCGCGGACGTTCCAGACGCCGAGCGGAAGGATCTCGCCCGGGTGGACCTCGCGCAGCACGACCACCGCCGCCTGGCGGCCAAGCCGGAGCAGTGCCTCCGACACGGCCAGACGCGCGGCGTAGTAGCATCCGCCAATGGAAGCATAGGTCGTCCGGCCCTGGTAGCCTTCGTGGTCCCCCATCATCACCACCTCGGTCGTGCTCGGGTTCCAGAGCGTCTCGGGATACCACGTCTCGATCGACTCGTACCGCCAGATCCCGGGGAGGAACGCGATCACCCAACGATTGTCGAGGGCGGTCAGCCGGTGGACCCGGATCTCTCCCAGCTCGGGGAGGTTCCGGACCGTCTCGAGGTTCTGCTTCGA
>JASHYQ010000055.1 GCA_030042955.1 Thermoplasmata archaeon | reverse complement strand
GGAGGCGACGTTCCTGGACGGCTCCCGGCAGGTCGCGGTGCCGGTCCGCCTCGACATCGGCACGATCGAGGGGTTCTCGGGCCACTCCGACCGCGTCCAATTGATGAACTACGTCGCTTCGCTCGACCCCCGCCCGCAGCGGATCATCCTGAACCACGGCGAGGAGTCGAAGACGGTCGACCTGGCGGGGAGCCTCCACAAACGGTTCAACGTCGACTCTCGGGCCCCCTTCAACCTCGAAGCCATCCGGCTTTTGTGAGCCTCCCGGGCCTATCCTCCCGCCGGACCGGACGGAGAATTTGGACGAAATCCTAAATAGGCGCGGTCGGGTCAATCTAGCTGCCCCGACCTTACGGTGGGTAGGATGAGTTTGCCGACACGCCGGTTTCTGGTCCTTGGCTTGGACGGGGGGACTTTCGACCTACTCGACCCGTTGATGCGGGCCGGCGACCTTCCGTTCCTGCGCGGGCTAGCTGAGCGAGGCGTCCAAGCGCCGCTCCAGTCCGTCTATCCAGCGAAGACGATCCCGGCCTGGTACTCCTTCGCCACCGGGCTCGACCCGGGGGAGCTCGGGATCTTCGGGTTCACGGAACCGAACGGGGTTCCCGGCGAGTCCCGCATCGTCCAATCGTTCCGCCCCGCGGAAGCGGTCTGGGACCGGCTCTCGAGGCTGGGTCGCCGGGTGGGCATCGTGAACTTCC
The DNA here is from genome assembly GCA_030042955.1 of Thermoplasmata archaeon. Lineage (GTDB taxonomy): Archaea > Thermoplasmatota > Thermoplasmata > Lutacidiplasmatales > UBA184 > Lutacidiplasma. Next base: position 6,457 of record JASHYQ010000055.1, on the reverse strand, counting down.
CCCTCCACAGCCCCTACCCCGTGCATGGGTTCATCCTACCGGGCATGTTCTCCGCGACCTCGTCGACCTACCCGCGCTCCCTGCGGGCCGAGGTCGAGGGGGAGATCGGGGGGCCGTATCCGTCGGAGCTGCCCGTCTTCCGGGAGTCCGAGCGGGACGCCTGGGTGGCGACCGCGACTGAGTCGGTCCGCCAACGGGGGCGCGCCGCTGCCGGCCTCGCCCGGAGCCACCGCCCCGAGTTCCTCTTCACCCTCTTCCGCGAGACCGACCGCCTCCAGCACCAGCTCTGGACGGAGCTCGACCGGCCGGTCCCCGAGATTCCCGAGGACCTCCGTCGGTTCTGGCGAGCCGTCGATTCCGCGTGCGGTGAGGTTGACCGGGCGTTCCGGGCCAGTGGCGGGCCCGCGGTGACGTTCGTGGTCTCCGACCACGGGCACGGCCGCATCGAGAGCGACTTCCTGACCAACCGATGGCTGGCCGAGGAAGGGTTCCTCGTTTTCCGGGACTCTCCGGTCCCCTGGAACCGCCGGCTCTTCGCGCAGCTCTCCCTCGCCGCGCAGCGGGTCCCGCTGCTCCGCGGGCTCTCCACCCGCGCCGCCGGGTTCCTGCGGGACGGTTCCCGGGCGGACCTGGCGAACCTCCTCATCGGGGACGCCTCCTTCGAGCGGGCCACCCGCCAGATCGACTGGAAGGAGACGGTCGCCTACTCGTACCCGGTCCCGGAGGGGATCTACTTGAACCTCCGCAGCCCCAAGCTCCGGGGCGCCGGCCGGGAGGCGGTCCTCCGAACCCTGCGCGCGCGGCTCGAGGCGTACCCGGAGGCGCACATCGAGGTCCTGGAGCCCGCTGACCTGTACCAGGGGCGGCAGTTCGAGCACGCCCCCTCGCTCCTGATCCGGGTGGATGGGATGCGGACCGAGCCACGCATGGACTTTTCGTTCAACCAGCCTCTGATCCGGGACCGGCCGCACTACTTCTGCGGCTCGGGGACCCACCGCATGGACGGGATCTTCATCGGTGCGGGGGACGGCATCCAGGCGGGGGCGGCCCCCGGGACCGTTCGTCTGATCGACGTCGCGCCGACCATCCTCGAGGGGATGGGGGTTCCGCCTCCGGCCGAGTGGTCCGGGCGCTCGTTCGGGGCCCGGTTGGGCCTCCCGGCGTAGCGCGCGACTGGGACGGAACGTTTTTCGCCTATCGACCCTCGAAACCCCCGGGATGGCGGGACGCTCGGTCGACCTGGTGGCCGCCGGTCCCTGCCCCGCGGACCCGTATGACCCCGCCGCGCCGGCCTGGGCGCTCGCCGCGGGAATCGCCGCGAGGGGCGACCGGGTCCGGGTCCTCCACCCTCTCGGACCCTCCTCGGCCGAGCCACCCGTGGGGGTGGAGGCGGTCCCGGTCGAGATCCCGCTTCGGCGGCCGGGGGCCGCTGTCGAGGGGGCCACGATCGCGAGCGTCGCGGGTCGCCGCCTCCGACCGGACGCCGAACTCGTTATCCGGGACCCGATCGGGCTCGGACCGCTGCTGGGGGGCCGCCGACGGGGGGGCTCCCCCTCTCTGCACGGGGTGGTCCGCGGCGTGGAGCTCGCGGCGTACGATGGAGTCGCCTCCCACCAGCATCCGGTCAACTTCATGGGCCGGGTCGAGACGTGGCGCGACCGACGGAGCGTGCGTCGGCTCGAGCGCGAGGCGCTCGGGGAGGCCGACCGGCTCTTCTACGACAACCCGGAAGTTCCGGCCGTCCTCACCCGCGAGTACTCGGTCGACCCGCGGCTCCTGACGGAGGCGCCCACTCCCGTGCTCGGGGGTCCCCTTCCCTCTCGGGAGGAGGCCCGGCGCGACCTCCGTCTCCCGCTCGACGTGCTGGTGGTGGCGGCCCCCGTACTCTCGGAGGACCCCAGTGCCCCTGAGGTGGACCGGGTCCAGGAATCCTTCCGACGGGTTCGCTCGCTCTTCGTCGGGGCGCGTCTCGTCGGCGTGGGAGCCCCGGTCGCCCGGGTCGAACCGGGAGTGGCCTGGGTCGCGGGACGGGATACCGCCAGTTTCGAACGCGCGCTCGTCGCGGCGGACGTCGCTCTCGTGGCCCCGAGCGCCCCCCGGTTCGACGTGGGAAGCATCCTCGCCATGCGAGCCCGCTGCGCCGTACTCGCCAGTCCCCTCGTTCAATTCTCGACGCCGCCCGAGGGGGCCGTTCGCTTCGCCCCCTCCCCGGACCCCGCGGACCTCGCGGCGGCCCTGGCCGAGTTGCTCGCTGACCCCGAGCAACGCCGCCACCTCGTCGAGGCCGGTCGGTCGTTCGCGGCTCGCTTCGAGCCGGAGCGCGTCGCGTCGACCATCACGGCCGAGCGACAGCTCATCGCGGCGTGATCACGGGCCGGCCAGGTGCCCTTCGTCCAGACGCCACTCCTTGAACTTGCGTCCGTGAGAGGCGCGTCGGACCGAACCCGGGACGGAGCTCCAAGAGAGCCCGGCGGGCAAGTCGCCCGCCTCCAGGGCGTCCAGGATCCTGCGGAAGCGCTCCCGGAGCTCCGCGTACGGGTCGGGCTCGCCGGGAACGACCCACGACCGGGCAGGGCGGAGTACCCTCACTCGACCGTCCTGAACGGTCCAGACGCCGACCGGAGCGGCCCGGGTCGTTCGGGTCCGCGTCTCGAGCCGTTCGGCGGACCTCCGCGACCCTACCAGGACCACGACCCAGTCCCCCCAGACCCGTCGGGTGAGCGCTTGAGCGAGCACGGTCCGGCTGTCGGCGACCTTGGCCTCGACCAGGCCAACCTCCGAGCCTTTCCGCGCCACGAGGTCGAAGTAGTCGGTCCCGTCGGGGTTGGGCCAGGTCCGGTACCCGAGCTCCTCGAGGTACCGCGCTCCCTCCTCGACCAGGGCCTGCTCGTTCGGCCAGCGGGCGCGGGGCGTTGTCACACCCCGGACCGGAGGAACCACCGGTCGAGCCGCCCGCGGGGCAGCCGGATAAGGATCGGCCGGCCGTGCGGGCAGGCGTAGGAGGATTCCGGGAGTTCCGCTAGGGAGTCCAGCACTCGGGCGAACTCCTCCGGCTCCACCACGTCTCCGGCGCGGATGGCGGCATGGCATGCGAGGGAGGCGGCGGTCCGCTCCTCGAGGCTGTCGGGAAGGGTCGGCCTCCCTCCGGCGGCCAGTTCGTCGAGCAGCTCCCGCAGCGCCTCGGTCTGGGCGAGCCGCCCGCGGTACACCGGCACGGCGTGCACGCGGTAGGTCTCGGGACCGAACGGCTCGACAAGGAACCCGGAGGCGCGGACCGCCTCCGCATGGGCCGTGAGCGCGGCGCGCTGCGCCCCGCTCAGGGTCAGGGGAACCGGGGTCATGAGGGTCTGGTGCGCCAGCTCTCCCCTCCGCCGCAGGTCCTCGTAGACCACCCGCTCGCTCGCGGCGTGCTGGTCGATGAGCACCATCCCGTCCGCATCCTCAGCGACCCAGTAGAGCGCACCGACGCATCCGAGCAGACGGAGTCGGGATTTCGCCCCGGGTGCGCGCACCGGGCGCACGGCCTCCGTGGGCGGTGGGGTCAAGGTGCGCTGACGCGCAGCCCCCGCTCCAATGGCCGGCGCCGGGGACCCGGACCCCGGACCGCTCGCCGGCGAAGTCGGTGGGCGGCGAGCCGGCAGGGAGCTGCGGACTTCGGGGATCGCCGGGTGCGAGAGGAGGGCCTCGCGCACCCGGCGACGCAGCTCGTCGGCGAGCTCTCGTTCGTGGTGGAACCGAACCTCCCGCTTCGTGGGATGAACGTTCACGTCGACCCGGTCCGGGTCGAGGTCGAGCCAAAGGACCCCGACCGGGAACCGGGTGCGCGGGAGGTAATCCAGGAACGCGGCGCGAACCGCCTGGGCGAGCGGACGCGAGGAGATCGTACGGCCGTTAACCGTCAGATAGAGCCCGCGCGAGGAGGGGGCGGCGACGGCCGGGCGCCCGAGGATGCCCACGACCTGGCCATCGGGCAGGTCCCCCCGTACCTCGAACGACTCGCGCAGCAGGGTCGGTCCCAAGACCCGGGCCGCCGCGTCGCGGAGGACGGAGGTGCTCGGGTAGAGCGCAAGCTCCCGCGTGCCCGACCGCACCCGGTACGTCGCCTCAGGATGGCCGAGGTACTGTCGCTCGACGGCGGCGACCGCCTCCACCTGCTCGGCGGCCGGGCCCTTCAGGAACTTTCGCCGGGCCGGGGTGTTGAAAAAGAGGTCCCTCACCTCGACGGTCGTGCCGGGGGCCCGACCTTGAGCGAACCGCCTACCGACCGTGCCCCCGTCCACCGACAGTCCGCTGGCCTCCTCCTCCTCGGGCGTGCGCGAGACGACCCGGAGGCGGCTGACGGTCCCGATGGCGGCCAGGGCTTCCCCCCGGAAGCCGAGCGAGGTAATGCGGTCTACGGGCCCCTCGGGGGGCAGCTTGCTCGTCGCGTGACGCTCGACCGCCAACGCAAGCTCGCCCGGAGGAATCCCGAAGCCGTTGTCGGCCACCTCGATCCGCGTCAGGCCACCGTCCTCGAGGGTTACGGAGACCGTCGTGGCACCCGCGTCGAGCGCGTTCTCGACGAGTTCCTTGACGACCGAGGCCGGCCGCTCGACGACCTCCCCGGCGGCGATCTGCTCGACCGTCGCGCGGTCGAGCCGGCGGATCGGCGCACGAGCCGGGAGCATCCGACCGCTCATCGGCCCGTCCGATCCCCGCCCGAGTCTTCCCGTGCTCGACGAGCGAGCTCGCGGAGGCGTCGGTGAGCTTCCTCGGGCGTGAGCCGGTCCAGCTCGACCTCGGTCAGTTCGCGCAGGATGGCTCCGGAGGTGGGAGGCTCCGTCGCGAGGAGGACACCCTGGGTGTAGTGGGGGCCCTTGCGGGCGCCGCGCTTTGGTCGAGCGGTCGACGGGATCCCCTCGGTCTCGAGCTGCCGGAGGAATCGCTCGGCCTCCCCGAGAACCTCCTCGGGGACCCCGGCGAGGCGGGCGACATGGATCCCGTAGCTTCGGTCCGTGCTACCGGGGACCAGACGATGCAGGAACACTATCCCGTCCGGGCCCTCGCGCACCGCGAAGTGCGCGTTCCGGGCCCCCGATAGGTTGGCGACCATCTCGGTGAGCTGGTGGTAGTGCGTGGCCAGGAGGCAGCGCGCCCGCGTGCGGTCATGGAGGTAGCGCAGGGTCGCCCACGCAAGCGCGAGGCCGTCGAAGGTGCTGGTGCCTCGCCCGACCTCGTCGAGGAGGACCAGCGAGTGGTCGTCCGCCGCGTGCAGGATGTCCGAGACCTCCGACATCTCGACCATGAAGCTCGACTTGCCACGGCCGATCTCGTCCGTGAACCCCATCCGGGTGAAGAGGCGGCGAACGACGCCGATCCGGGCATACTTCGCGGGCACGAACGACCCGGCTTGGGCGAGGACGACCAGCAGGCCGACCTGACGCATGTAGGTCGATTTGCCCGACATGTTGGGGCCGGTGAGGACGATCAAGCGGCTCTGCTCGGGCTCGAGGTCGGTGTCGTTCGGCACGAAGTCGGCGCCCTTCCCCCGCTCGAGGACCGGATGCCGACCGTCCCGGATCACGAGCACCAGAGAGTCGTCGACCGTCGGTCGGACGTACCCCCGCGTCTGGGCTAGGCGGGCGAAGGTCGCGAGGGTGTCGAGTTCGCCGACCGCCCGCGCGACCCGGTGGACCGCCGGGACGGCCCGGTCGACCCGGGTGAGGAACTCCTCCCATCCCTCGGATTCGGCCGTGCTCGCCCGGTCGCGCGCTTCGAGGATCCGATGCTCGATCTCCTCCAACGCATCGGACGTGAACCGCTCGGCCTGCGCCACGGTCTGGCGGCGCCGAAAGTGGGCCGGGACGCGGGCCAGGTGCGGGCGCGTGACCTCGAAGTAGTAGCCAAAGACCTGGTTGTAGGCGACCTTCAGCGTCTTGATACCGGAGGCCTCCTGCTCGGTCCGCTCGAGCGCTGTCAGCTCGGCCAGCGCCGACTGCTCGGCGGCTCGCCAGCGGTCGACCTCGGGAGCATGACCGGGCCGGAACAGCGGACCCGCGTCCTCCCGGGCCGGAAGTTCCTCGGGCAGGGCCGAGTCCAGGAGGCCGACGAGGTCGGCCGGGGGGTCGAGCTCGTGGGCGAGCTCTCGGAGTCGGGAGCTCGGTTCCCCCTCGAGGAGCCAGCCGGGGAGGCGAGCCACGACGTGCAGGCCCGCGCGCAGGGCGCCGAGCTCAGGGGGTCGGACGCCTCGGCTCGCGACCCGGGAGGCGATGCGGGCGAGGTCGGCGACCCCGTGCAGGTTCCACCGGAGCTCCTCCAGGGCCGCCCCTCGGTCGATGAGGGAGGCGACGGCGTCCTGACGGATGCGGACCGCCTCGGCGTCGGCGAGCGGGTTGGTAAGCCAGAAGGAGAGGGTCCGCCGACCCGACGCGGTCACAGTCTCGTCCCAGGCCTCGAGGAGCGTCGGGCCCCCCGGGTC
>JASHYQ010000054.1 GCA_030042955.1 Thermoplasmata archaeon | reverse complement strand
CCCCCTGGGGTATCCGGTCGAGTCGGTGCGGGACCTCGTGATCGAGCACCTGCCGAGCGAGGGGCAGACCTACCCGGTCTTCGATTGACGGGCCTACTCGTTCGGGGGCGCGAGCCACCCGATGACGAGGAAGGCGACCACCGCGATCGTCACGCCCGCGATCGTAGGGAGCGCGGCCGTCGTGAACGTCGGCGTGTTGTAGTACTCGAGGCCCATGATGATCGCCCAGGCGGCGCCGACCGCGATGGCAAGCGAGAACCAGAAGAACGGCCCGACCCCCTCGTCGTCCGACGTCACCGCCACGGACTCGGTCATGGGGCCACCCACAGGATTCCCCAGAGGGCCTGGATCTCCCCGGTCTGAGATCCGGTCATCCAGGTCGACTCGCCGTCGGGGTTGTAGACGTAGGGGATGGCGCTCACGAGCCCGTACTCGTACACGCCCGCCGGGAGCGTGGCGGTCATGGTTTCCGGAGTTCCCACCACCAGCGGCCGGGTGGTGACGGGCACGAGGCCCCGGCCGGTCGTGTTGATCGAGTAGATCCCCCAGGAGTAGGGGAGGGTGTTGTTGTGGGCGGCGAGCCAGTTGAGCTGACCGTTGGGGTTGTTGGTGGTGACGTTGACGAGCCAGTTGTTGATCCCGATGCTCGAGAGGGGAACGTAGCACTGGAAGGAGACCGCGCCCGCGGTCGCGCTCAACGTCGGTCCGGGCACCGAGTGGTCGAACAGTCCCTCCTGGTCCGAAGTGAGCAGGTCCGCGGCCGCGGTCTGGACCGGCGGGTTGTAGATGTCCCCCTCCCCGCCGTTCGACTCGAACGCGGCGAGGCTCGTGGTGCCGTTCGCGGGGAGGACGACCAGCGCCGCGGCATCCTGTCCGAACCAAGGACCGTTGTACTCAGAATCCGGCGCGCCGTACACCCCCGGTACCGACGGAGCCTGGAACGTCCAATACGACATGGCATCAGGGATGACCTGAATGTCGACCACGGGGAGGTTCCGGAACGGGATGTAGAACCCGTCGGTCGCCCCTGTGGCGGTCGCGGTCACCACCACCCACTGGTTGGTCTGCGCGACGATCACGTTGGAGAAGTTCCCTACGATGGGCCCCTGCTCCGAGACGCCCCAGTAGTACTGGTAGCCGGTCAGGCTCACAAACTCGCTCCCCGCGGGCGGGTCGGAGGGCGGGGAGCCGATCGCGGTGGAGTCCGTGAAGGTCAGCGGAGAGATCGCAAACAGGACCCCAACAATCAGGACCACCACCACGGTGATCCAGGTCCGCTCGGCCCGCTCGCGTCGCGCCCGGGGGACTTTCCGAGCGAACGGCACGTCGGAGATCGGGACCGTCGGCTTCGGGTGGGTCGACTGGGCCATCTTCCGAATGATCTCGTCGAGAGAGAGGCCCTGGACCGAGAGGACCTCGCCCTTGAACAGCGTGAGCAGGACGTTCGCGACGAAGAACAGCTGCGCTCCGATCGAGATGACGACGAAGACGGTGAGCCAGACCTGGTCGAAGACGATCGGGCTCGCCAACGGGAAGATGAGCGAGCGGCGAAGGATCCCGTCCGACCCGAGCAGGTCCATGAAGAAGACCAGACCGGACCATCCGATCGCGGTCGTCACAAAGTGGGTCTGGGAGAGACGCGGGGAGTACCAAAGGCGGCCCGCCAGCAGCGGGAACGCCGCGTAGACGAGGGCGAACCCGCCCGCGGCGATCGAGATGAGCGCGATGGTGTGGAAATGGCTGACGATGAACATCGTGTTGTGGAGGTCGATGTCGAACGCCAGCGAGTTCTGGTCGGGTCCGGTGAGGCCACCGGCCATCGTCCCGGCAAAGGAGAGGAGCAGGAACAGCGTGACCGTGTTCCACTGCCAGTCGCGCTTCTTGACGCCCTTCACCGTCATCCAGAGCGTGAAGAACGTGATGGCGGAGGGGATGATGATCAGGAAGGTGAGCGCCATCGTTACCCAGGCCGCCCACGGCGGGACCGGGGTCAGGTAAAGGTGGTGGATCGAGAGGACGGGCGTGAGGATCGTGAAGATGACCGCGGCGGCGAAGGCGGCCCGATAGCTATAGATCGGGCGCTTCGCGAAGATCGGGACGAGGAAGTAGAAGACCGTGATCGGGATCAGGAACAGGACGTAGACGACGCCGTGCCCGAAGAACCAGAACACGATCTGGTTCAGGAGCGGGTTGACCGGTCCGTAGCCGAGGTAGTTGGCGAAGTCCCATCCGGAGGAGATGAGGACCGCGATGTAGCTGAGCGGGATGAGGATGATCAGGGCGATGACGAACAACGCGAACGGAGGCAGCCGCCGGGCCTGGCCCCGATGGCTCGTCCACCAGTCCAGGAAGTGGACGAACATCCAACCCGCCCAGATCATCACCGCGATGGCGAGAAGGATCCACCCGATGTACCACAGGGGCGTGGCGACGTAGCTCGACAGTCCTCGGATGCCGAGCGGGGAGTAGAAGTACCAGTCGGTCGCCGGGAAGTAGTTGTCGTTGAAGTAGGGAAGGAGGTAGAACGGCCCCTCCATGAACACGAGGCTGAGGTTGAGGAGGAAGACGGTCAGGTAGTACGCCCACTTGTGCCGCGGCGTGATCCCGAACGCCGTCACGAAGATGATGCCGAACAACGCGAGCTCGAGCTGCTGGGCGAACCCGAACAGCATCCGCACGCCGTGCAGGGTGAGTGAGGCGTAGATCTCCTGGTTCGACAGGTGGAGCGGTTGACCGAGGGCGAACGCCGTCACTTGGGTCTGGAACCCGAAGATGTCGACCGCGCCGAGAATCCCCCAGAAGACCGAAGCGACGACCATGAGCATCGTGATCCGGGTCATCCAGTCGCGGTTCAGCTGGAAGACCCGCTCGAAGATCGTCATCTTCGCGAGCCGGGAGCGGATCGCTTCCTCGGTCGCGTCGAAGAATCGGATGATCGCCGGAGGACGCTCGAAGACCGGGACCCGCTCCTCGGGGGTCGGGACGGTGGCGGTCGTCGGTGCGCTCGTGGACATCTCGGCCCTTGGCCGGAATCAGGGCTCCCCCTTTTCTCGGGGGCGTTCGTACTCCCCTAGCTCGAGCCGATTGGCTCACGACCTCAGCCTGACCGATGGACTAGGGAAGCCCCCGAGGGGGGGTGCGGCAGAAGGAAACCACCGGGACGGTCAGCGCCGGGAAGCCCCTCGCTGCGCCGAGCCTTGGCTCGGAAGGTCAGGACCCGGAGTCGGGCCACCGAAGAGACCGCGTTCGAGTGCACGGACGCTCTCGGGGTCCGCAGCGTTCGCGTAGGCGTCGAGCCGCTCGCGGTTGATCTCGAGAAACCCCTCGCCCCCGCGGAACCCGAGGAGGAGCCCGGCGGCCTGGCCTCGCCGGCCGAGCAGATACACCGCCGCGCTGAGCGCCTCCACCGTGTTCAGCTCGGCGACGCGCCCGTAGTGCTGGGGATTGGCGGCCACGAGGATCGGGAGGCGACGCCGTCGACCCGTGCGCGGGTTTTGCCCGTCCTCCGGTAGGTGTCCCTGGGCCGTGAGACGGTTCCAAGAACAGTCGACCGCGAGGAGACCTCCCCGTTCCGCCGCCCCGCGGTCCGCCGATGAGAGCGGGTCGGGCGCGTACGGGTCGAGGACGACAGGAGCGGGGTGTACCATCCGAGCCCGCGAGACCGGTCGGGCTAGCCCCCGTTGGAGCAGACGGCGGCCGGTGCAGGCCCTCGGGTGGTCGTCGCCCGTAACCTCAAGGAAGAGGGCCAGGGGAGGGTCACGCGAGCGGCGCCGCGTACTCTCGGAAGATCGCATGGAGCTCCCGCGTGATGCGGAGCGCGTCGGCCCGGTGCCGCTGCCAGAGGTTCCGGCCGAAGATGACCCCGGTCGCCCCCGCATCCATGGACGCGCGGACTTTCTGCAGGAGCTCGGGGTCGCCCACCTTCTCCCCGCCCGAGACGAGGACGAGCGCGCGGCCCGCGCTCTCGACGACCTTGCGGAACGCCTCGAACGGCGCGAGGTTCAGCGTGTTGTAAGGCGGCGGGCTCTCGGCGTCCTTCTCGGAGTGGACGGGATAGTTGACCTTCACGACGTCAGCCCCGAGCTCGAGGGCGACCCGAGCCGCGTAGTCGATGGCGTAGAGGCTCTCCTTGCCGCCCTTCTTCGCGACCGCCTCCCCGCGGGGATAGGCCCAGACGATGAGGGGGAGGCCGAATCGGGTGGCGTCCTGGCGGACCTCCATGAACTGACGGAAGTCGCGGTCCTGGGCCGGCGAGCCCACGTAGACGGTGTAGCCGACCGCGTCGGCGCCGAGCCGGACCGCGTCCTCGACCGTGCCCGTGAGCGGACTGAACGACTGGGCATCCGAGGGGATTGCCGTCTTCCCGTTCAGCTTCAGGATAAGCGGGACCTCCCCGGCGTACTCGTGGAAGTACTTCTCGGCGAGGCCGATATGGAGCGCGATGGCGCTGAACCGACCCTCCTTGGCGAGGTCGTACTGGTACTGGGGATCCAGAGAGTCCGGGTTCTCGAAGAAGTCGATGGGGCCGTGCTCGAGTCCCTGGTCGATCGGGAGGACAAGCAGGGTCCCGCCCCCGGGGCCGTACTCGTAGAGCAGGCGCTTCAGCCGGGTTCGCTTGCCCGGAGAGAGGCCGAGCCGGGACAGCGCAGGCCGAGGATATCGCCGGCCCTCTGCCGACGGTGGCGTGTAGACAGGAGTCGGATGGGACGGGGGGGTTCGGACAGCCGGCTCGCTCATGGGTACTCCTCACTCTCAGCACCCGACGGCGCGATTTAATGCTTGGTCCTCGGGGATAGCCAGCATCCGGACGCGGTCGGCCCCTGACCCGCCCTGACCAGTTTGAGTACCACTCCCTCGGAGAAGAACTCAGGGAAGGCACCCCCGTCGTGGAGCCTCCTCCGGCCCCTTCCCAGAACGAATCCTCAGGGGCCCAGAGCATTCTTCATAGGCGCGCAAGTTACCCGAACTGCATGGCCGACCGGGCGGAAAAAGCGGTCGTCGCTCCGGCAGTGATGGAGCGCTGTCACCGCGGGTACATCGAGGGATTCTGGCAGTACACCAGGGCCTGTCCCGGCGCTCTCCGTCGGCCCCTCGGGGACCCGACGGCCGGTACCCTCATCCGCAGCGCCATCCCCTCCGCGACCGCGAACGTCCTGTTCCTGGGAGACGCCCCGGGGCCGGTCGAGCCCTGGTTGAAGGAGGCGGAGAGTTTCTTTGGGAAGAGGGTCCCGTGGCGCGTGGTCGCGATGGGCGCCCACGAATCCGAGGTAGGGCGTTGGGCGCCTACCTACCATCTTCGGGCAGCGACGAGCGACCCCGGTATGGTCCTCGACCCGATCCCTCCCATTCCCGCTCTGCCCGCCGGTCTTGTCGTCCGGGGGGTCACGAGCGCCGCCGAGCTTCGCGACTTTGAGCAGGTCTGGTGCGTCGCCTTTCACATCCCCCGATGGATCTTCCCTCTCCTCCTCCCCGAGGTGCCGGGCGACGACCCGGAGTTCAGGGCCGAGAATCGGCTGTTCGTCGGCTACGCGGAGCAGCGCCCCGTGGCTTGCTCCTCCGTCACTGTCGTGGAGCGCGTCGCGACCCTCTTCTCGGTCGGAACGGTTCCCGGGGCGCGGGGCCGGGGGTACGGAGCAGCCCTCACCTGGAAGGCCGTCGAGGTCGGACGCTCCCTCGGAGCGGACGTGGCCTATCTCGCCGCGTCGCAGATGGGGTACGGGGTGTACGAGAAGATGGGCTTCCGCCGGGCCGCCGAGTATCCCACCTGGGACACTCCGAGCGGCTTTCGCCATCTGTTCGCCATGATTCGACTGTGGCCCGCCAGCCGGCGAATCCGACGAGCCCATGCGGGCTCGGTGGGATAGCCCAGCCTCGTGGAGGCCCGGCGACTCACGCGCGAGCGTAGGCACGGGCCAGCGCGAAGTAGGCCTCGGGGGGGAGATTCTCTGGACGGAGCCGTCGCCACCCCTCCGGCCAGTTCGCTGCGGCGGCGAGTCCGTCCGCCGCTTCCTGCGACGGAGTGAGCCGGGGGAGCAGGTTGCCGAGCTGCTTGCGTCGGGAAGAGAACAACGCGTGCGTGAGCCGCTCGAACTCGGGGATTGATGGGACCGGTAGCTCTCCCGAACGGGCCCGATGGACGCCGATCCGGCTCGCTACTTCCGGCACCGGATAGAAGGAGCCGGGCGGGACGGACCGGTACAGCTCGACCTCGCCGTACAGCTGGGCGATCAAGGAGAGTCGGCCGAACTGCTTCGACCCCGGCGCGGCCGCGAGACGCCGCGCCACCTCCTCCTGAACGAGGAAGACCACTCGGGGGACCCGCCGGGCGAGCTGGGCGAGCAGGATCGGGGTCGCGACCGCGTAGGGGAGGTTGCCTACCACCGCGTCGGTCGGAGGGAGCGGGAGACGGAGCGCGTCCCCCTCAAGGACCCGGACCCGCGCACCGAAGACCCGGCGCAGATGGCTCGCGAGCCGGGCGTCCCGTTCCACGACCGTGAGGGGCGCGACCCCGCGCCGGATCAGGGCCGCAGTGAGGATGCCGAGCCCGCCACCGATCTCGACCACGGGGCGGCCCGGGGGGACCTCCACGAGCGCCGCCTCGGCATCCGCGATGAACGGGTCGACCAGGAAGGACTGGCCGAGAGCCCGGGACGGACGGACCCCGAGCGCCTCGAGGGTCGCACGGACCTCCTCGGGCCGCTCGGGGACCTGGTACGGCCCCCGTCCGGTCTCACGGGGCGACGAAGAGGCGGTACTTGTCCTCGACACCGCTCAGTTCCTGCTCGATGCGTCCGACGATCAGGAGCTCGGGATTCTTGATCCTCAGACGGGTCTCCATCTCCTCGAAGCTCGCGAACGGCGCGCGCTTGCGCTCGTCGACGATCTGCTGCATCGTCTTCTTCCCGATCCCGGGGAGGAGCTCCAGCAGGTGGAATCGCCGGGAGACCGCGGGAGCTTCGTTGAAGAACCGCAGGTAGCGGGGCGCGTTCGCCCGGACGATCTTCTCGAGGGCGGCGGGCAGCTCCGCCCGCGCGGTGACCGTCAGTTCGTCGTAGGCGAGCCGACGGCGAACGTGGTCGATCGGAGGCGGCGCCCCCGCCACGGGGAGGAGCGGGATCCGCTGCCCCAGCGTCAGCGCCACCCCTGCTCGAGGGACGAGCTCGAACAGCTTGAGTTCGTCCTCGCCGACGGCGAGGGCCAGCGGCTCACGATGGAAACCGCGTTCGGTCTGCCGACCGTTCGGCAGGTAGTCGAGGATGTGCGCGTAGCTCTCCACGGGAACCCCTACCGGTCATCGGTGCTGTGCAATGATCTCGAGCAGGCGGGTGACCTGCGCCTCTTCGAGAGCCACCCGCTCCTTCGAGAAGAGGAGCCGGATCTCTTCGGGGTACTGGGGGAGCGTGTCCGCCAGCTTGACCGCGACGGTCGCGTCGACGAACGGGAGCGTCCGCAGCTCGGCGATCAGCTTCTCCGTCGCCTCGGCCGAGAGGCGGACGAACAGCTCGGCGTGCTGGAGCGCGAGCGCCGCCTCCCGCGGGAGGGTGCGGTGGGCGGCCTCCTCGGAGAGGAGGTCCTTCACCCGAGCGAGCGGGACCGGCTCAGGCATGGGCCCCCTCCGTCCCGGCGACCGGCCACAGGTGGACCGGGTTCGCCACGAGCTGCTTGCGGCGGCCCCCGTCCATGAATTCCACCACGTAGGCCCGGCCGCTCTTGCCGACGACCGTGCAGGTACGGCCCTGATAGCGGGGGTGAGGCATCCCGTGCGGGTCGGACGACTCGAGACGGACCGTCACCCGGTCGCCGACCGCGAACTCCCGCAGGAAACGGCTCACCGGGGGCGAGCCCTTTTCGCGGACATGCTTCGTGGACCAGCCACGGCTTCGGGACCGGAATCCCTTGGAACTCTTGACCATGTTACCCTCCGTCGGAGTCGTGAACTTCGAGCACGTCGAGGTAGCCGACCTTCAGCGGGACCCCGAGGATGCCGGCGAGGCTCGGTTCGGTTCGGCCACCATCTCCTTCCACCCACTCCTTGACGTACGTGCCCGCTTCGGTCCGGATCTCGAGCGTGAAGCCTTCTTCGGAGGAGTCGACGACGGTCGCGGCGACGATCCGACGCGCACGGACGCGGTCGGACCGCCGGTGGGCGACTCGGGTCGGCGTCCGTTGGGCAATCGCTCGCGCCGTCACGAGGAGCAGTGCCTCATTAACTTTTGCGACCGGCACCGGCCCGACCACGCCGACCCGGTAGCTCTTCTCCGGGGCCGCCTCCTTCACCCGGACCACGTCCGGGGCCTCCGCTAGGGCCAGTCCCTCCACCTCCACCCGGTCCTCCGAGCGTGCGAGGATCTCCTGGCTCATCCGGGCGAGGTCGACGGTTCGGCGACGGGGTCGAACCAGCTCGAGGACGAACGGCCGCCCCCGGCCCAGCATCCGGGCGTCGATATCCTCCCGTCCCATCCCGTGGAATCGCGTCCCGTCCGCCCGAGTGGCTTCGACCAGCGGAGCGCCGACAAGCTCCTCGACACTAGTCGGATAGGTCTTCCCCGTCCCCCCGCAGGTAGCGCAGCCCCGGCCCTGGCAGCGCCGGCACGGCCAGTGGGTCTGGGGGAGAGTGCGGTCGAGCTTCCGGTACCGGCCGCGGAGGTAGAGAGGGAGCACCGTGAACTCGACACGACCTACCGCCAGGTCGGCGAGGAAGACGATGTCGGGGCCCTGGGTGCCCCCGGTGGCCCCGGTGCGTTGCTCGAGCGCCTTCCCCCACTCCCGGTTGAAGGCTCCGCGGACGCTCTCGCCCCACTGCGTCCCGGTCTCGAGCCACCGGTGCTCCTCGCGCGCCAACAGTTCCGGCTCCCAGCGCGACCCGCAGGTGAACCGGTGCCACTCGAACCCCTCCACGGCGCGGACCGCGCGGTCGACCCAATGAGCGAGGTGGGCGAACGCGTCCCCGCATCCGGGGCAGGGGACGGAGGGAGGCGGGAGTTCGACCCCGAGTCGGGCCAGGAGTCGGTCGGCCCGTTCCGCGTTCGTTAACCCGTGGCCGAACCGGCCAACGAGGCGGCCGTAACACTCGGGGCAAAGGCCCGAGTCCAAGGCTCGACGGGCGGCTTCGAGCGCGTCGGGGGGCGGGTCGAACGACGGAGGGCCGGGCACGTGCCGACGACCCCGGTGCGCCACTAAACATCTCTGGGTCCGCTGCCGGTCCCGCGCACACCTTATCCTCGGTCGAGCCGGTACGGGGACGGGCCGATGCAGTCCATCACCGAGGCGGAGCTGACACGAGCCATCGAGCGGACGCTCGTGCAGAAGGGGAAGCTGGCGGAGGCCGACGCACGGGCGACCGCGCGGATGGTCCTCGGCTACTTCGGGGCGGACGGGACGGTGCTCGACAACAAGCTCTCGAGCGAGGACCGGGACCGGTTCTACCAACTGGAGGAAGAAGGGCTCCTCACCAGCGAAGAGGAGGACGCGACGGTCTCCCGAGGGAAGACCTGGAGGATCCACTACTGGCTGCTCCGTAAGGGTCGGATCCGTGACGTCGGCCAGGCCGGGGAGGCGCCGCCTCCGGACGAGGCCGAAGCGATGTACAAGTCGATCGACGAGGCGCATTGGAAGCGGGATGCGCCCCCGCCCACCGGCAAGCCCTGAGTTACGGGTTCTTCGGCTGCCGGGCCCGTCCGGGCCCGTACCGCGCCGAGCCGAGGTCGAGCGCGGGATAGTTGGCCGTCTGGATGACGGTCCGGACGTGCTCGATCGCCGCGAACGCAAAGCCGATTGCGGCGATCAGCCCGAAGACCGCCGCCGCGTCGACCGTCAGGCCCGTGAGCCCGAGGAACACCGCGATCGTGGAGAGCGAGGCCAGCGCGTTGAAGCTCGCGTGCATGCCGACCGCCAGGAGGTAGTACGACCCGGTGCCCGGCCCCGGCTGGTTGAAGCGGCTGCGCCCGGCGCCGTAGCCGAACATCCCGGTGGAGCTGCCGTGCAGAAGGACGCTCGAGATGCTCCGGATGAGGATCAGGGCGATCCCCGCCACGAGGCCACCGACCAGGAACGCCCCGAGTCCGTAGAGGAACGTCTCGAAGAAACCGAACCCGAGGCCCACGGAGGCGCCGAACACCGGGCCGTCCGCGAGCGCCTGGAACTGGCTGCGGAAGGCGAGGACCCCCGACCCTTTCAGGGCCTCCTCAACGAACGGGGCGATCACGAGGACGAGGAAGAAAGCTCCGATCGTGGAGTTCCCGTTGAGGAAGACGAACTCGGGGGCGGGGAACGCCTGGCTCACGGCGGTTCCGGCCGCGACCAGGACCGCCTCGATGATCGCCGCGACCACGGTCGCGAAGAGGGCCCCGTAGGCGAACGCCCGGAGGAG
>JASHYQ010000053.1 GCA_030042955.1 Thermoplasmata archaeon | reverse complement strand
CGGCGAACGTCACCCTCACCCCCGGCCCCTCCGGGAACACCGTGACGGTCGAGGTCGCCATCACCGTCCCCGTGGATACGGTCGTCGACCACCCCCTCGTGGTGATCGACCTCGAGACCGCCTCCGGCACGTCGGTCGGCTCCGTCGCTCCGGCGCCGGTCGTGAACGTCGTGGGGTACTACGGGCTCGCGATGGGCGCCTCGCCCTCGCTCCCGGCGGAGATCGCACCCGACAGCGCCCTCCTTCCGTTCTACGTCACGAACCCGGGCAACACGTACGAGTTCGTCCGCCTCAGCCTCGTCAATCAGCTCCGCCTCACCGCGCTCGGGTGGAACTCCGAGATCCTTACCCTTCCGTTGAAACCCGTCACCGCGGCGGTCGGCGCCTACGCCGGTTCGAACACGACCTACTACGTGAACCTCTCCGCGATCAATTCGATCTTCCTCCCGCCCGGCACCGTCACGGTGGCCGGCTCGGTCGTGAATGCGAGCGGAGGGATTCAGGAGACGATTTCGCTCACCGTTCCGACGGTCGCCGTCCATCCCTCGACCCCACCCGGGACGACCGCGCTCCGGATCACCGGGCCGAACATCGGACCCGCTCCCTCCTCCCTCCCCGACTGGGTGATCCCGGTCGTCGTCTTCGTGCCCGCGGTCGCGCTCGCCGTCGGTCTTTCGACCTGGCGGTGGTGGAAGACCCGGAGGTGGACGCGCCGATGACGCCGCGACCGGTCGTGTGGCTCCTCGTCCTGGCCCTCCTGGTCGGGACCGGCGTCGGGGCCGCCTCGGCAGCGCCGGCCAGTCACGGGGTGACCCCCGACCAGACCACTCCGCTGAAGGGGAACATCACCGGCCCGAGCGTCCTCTCGACCGGCTCGAACCAGCGGTACCTCATCCAGGCGACCGGCGGGCCGGCCGTCGCCCCGAACGGGACCATCGTCGGGAACCTCACCTACTACGCCAGCGTGACGGGTCCCTCGCCCACCGGCGTTCAGATCACCCCGCAGTCCGCCGCGATCGTCGCCGGGGCCCCCGGGCGGCCGCTGCTCGAGGCGGGAACGGTCCCCCAGGCGCTCACGATCAGCGTGGAGCTCGTGAGCGTTCTCGCGAAGGCCAACTCGACGCTGAACTTCACCTACACGGTCCAGGTGGTCCAGCCGTACGTCGTCGCGGCCGTGATCGTCAATCCGACGAACGTGAGCGCGCAGCCGTTCCCCCTAATCATCGACCTCGACGGGACCCAGGTCGGGAACGTGACGGTCCCCATCATCCTCGCCCACGCGACGTACAACCTGTCGTTCCAGTACCCGACCATCGGCCTCGCCTCCGGGTGGCACACGTTCTCGATCTCCCTGGTCCAGGCTCACGGGCTCCTCGAGTTCGCCAACGGGTCGACGACGTACTCGCAGTCGTTCTACATTCCGGGGCCCGCACCGAGCTACACGGTCTGGTACGTCCTCGGCATCGTGACCTTCATCGGGGTACTCTTTATATTCGGCGCCCGGGTGGGCGCGCGCCGGCGCGGCGCGACGAAGAAGTAGCGCGGCCCGGACGCTCTCAGCCATGCAATCCAAGGTCGACCTTCGGTGCACTTCCTGCGGTCGCGCGGTACCCAGCCTCGGGGCGACCCAGTTCCCCTGCCCGTCGTGCGGCGAGGTCGTCATCGGGCGGTGCGCGCGCTGCCGCGACCAGTCGGTCGGCTACACGTGCCCGAAGTGTGGCTTCCGAGGGCCGTAGGAGGCGAGCGTGGGTCAGGTCGCCGTGCTCTTCCGTCTGATGCCGCAGGGCGTGGAAACCGACATGAGGGCGGTTGCCGAGGGGGTCCGTGGCGCGCTCCCGACCGGGGTGGCGGTCCGGGGCATGCAGGTGAAGGACATCGCCTTCGGGCTGAAGGCGCTCCTCGTCTCCGTCGTCATGGCCGACACCGGCGGCCTCCTCGACTCGACCGAACAGGCGCTCGCCAAGGTCCCCCATGTCGAGTCGGTCGAGGTGATGGAAGAGGGGCTCCTCTAGACGCCTCCCCCCGCCGTGGACCTCTTCACGCACGTCCTGCTCGCCTATCTCCTGACGTACGGGCTCGTCGGCCCGAACCCTTCCTACCTCGCGGCGGGCGCCCTCGCCGGAGGGCTGCCGGACGCCGACGTCCTCTTCTTTCCCATCGCCCGGCGGTTCCCGATCCTCCGGCACCACGGGATCACCCACTCGGTCTTCGGGGTGACGATCGTGGCCCTGGTCGGCGCGGTGGTCGCCCCGATGCTCGCTCCGGGCGCGCCCCTCGTCTACTTCCTCATCATGGAGGCTGGGGGGCTCTCCCACGTGCTCGGGGACGGCTTCACGCACTTCTCCGTGCCTCCGCTCCTTCCGTTCTCCAACGCGCCCCTCGAGCTGGACGCGGACCGCGCGATCAACTTCCTGACGATGGGGGTCTCGATCGTGTCGTTCTACGTGCTCATCGGGGTCGAGCGGAACCACGTGCCGTTCGCGGTGTACTCGCTCACCATCTACGGCCTCATGGCGTTCTACGGCGCCTACATCGCCATCCGGCTCGCCGGCCGGTTCCTGATCACCCGACATCGTGCCGCCCTCGCGCCGAACGCCGTCCCGATCCCGACCGGAAACCCGTTCACCTGGCTGCTGCTGGCCGAGGAGCGCACCCCGGAGCGGGTCCGGACCACCTGGGCGAAGTACCAGCTCGGGCGGGGCCTGGTCGCCGGCCCGTTCTCGGTCGAGGCCTCCACCCAGCCGACCGCGCACCCCGGGGAGACGCCGCACTCGAAGGCGGAGGCGCTCGACTGGTCGTACCCGCTGGCGCGACGCGCGAGCCGGATGATGGACGACACCTACCATTTCGGAGAAGCGTTCGAGCGGGCGGGCGGCGACTGGGAGGCCATCTGGTACTCGCTCGAGTTCACGTCGTTCGGACGCGCGATGGCCGTCCGGGTCCGCTTCCCGCATCTCGGCGGGGAACCTATCGTGCGAACGGCCTTCTACAAACCCGAAGGCATCCGGGTCTAGCCCAGCGCCGGGGTCTGCGTCGGCCTGGCGAGGGAGGGTTGAGCAGCCTACTTGTAGGTCGATTGGTGGACGTTCCCTTCGTCGTCCACGATCGTGATGCACTCCCCCTCGCATTCGAAGAGGCAGGCCTCGCACATGATGCAGTCAGGTCCGTGGATGACCGCGGACTTCTCCGCACGGAACTGGAATTTGGCGGCGACCGCGGGGTCGTCGACCACGGTCGGCCAGTTCTCGCGGGGCTGCATTTCGAAGACCGTCACCGGGCACACATCACGGCAGTGGGTGCATCCGGTGCACTTCTCGTGGGCGACCTCGACGCTGACCATCGCTCGACCTGATTCTCTCACCGACGGTGACTATATTATGGCACGCGGTCGGCAGCACCGGGAGCGTGGATTTCGAGGGCCGGAGGCCCTCCGGGCCCCGCACCGGCCGACCGCTGTTACGGGATCTCCGCTGGGTTCCAAACGGTCACCCGCGGGCCGCCCCGGAGGCCGTCCAGGCGGGTCATCTCGTCCGTGGTCAAGGAGAAGTCGAACACCCGCGAGTTCTCGACGATCCGGTCTTGTCGGATGGAGCGAGGAAGCTCGACCATGCCGTGCTGCAAACCCCAGCGGATCAGTACCTGGGCCGGCGAGCGGTCGTGGGCCTTCGCCACCTCCGCGAACGCCGGATGGCCCAGCTGCCGGCCGCGGGTGAGCGGCGAGTACGCCTCGACCCGGATCCCCTTGCGGCCGCAGTAGGCCAAGAGGTCGGGGTCGTAGACGAAGGGATGCATCTCAACCTGGTCGACCGCGGGGACGACGTCCGAGTGCTCCCGGAGCTCCTCGAGGTGACGGACGGAGTAGTTGCTGACCCCGATCGCGCGGGCGAGGCCCTCGGTCTGGATCCGTTCGAACGCCCGCCAGGAATCCCGTCGCGCCTCGGGTGACGGCGCCGTCGGCCAATGGATCAGGTAGAGGTCGACGTACCCGAGGTTGAGGCGACCGAGGCTCGCGCGGAAGGCGGCCAACGCCGAGTCGAACCCGTGGTCGGTGTGCCAGAGCTTGGTGGTGACGAACACCTCGCGGCGCGGGAGCCCGCTCGCCCGAACCGCCTCGCCGACATCCGCTTCGTTCCCGTACATTTTCGCGGTGTCGATGTGGCGGTAGCCGGCGGCGAGCGCCCAACGGACTGCCTGCCGAGTCGTTTCGCCCGGCTCGACCTGAAAGACGCCGAGACCGAGGCAGGGGATCACCGCGCCTTGGTTCAGTTGATATCCCGCGCCCGGCGCGTCCGGGACCGGTTCGTTCATGCCACCCGCATGGTCACCGGGTTTTAGGGCCTCGCGGTACGCGGGGTCGACGGCCGGAACCGCGACGCTCGGCCCTCGCCTCGCAGCCGAGCATCGTACTGGCGAAGCTGCCCCTCGTGCTCGTCGCAGAGGGAGAACGGGCGCCACTCGTCGGGCGCGGTCCGGGGGTCGGCGGCGGCCGAGTAGAGCTCGACCCGGTGAGGACGGGCGTCGCACCCTCCGCCCGAGGCGGCGTCGGGGTCTCCTACCAGGGGCCGGAAGGAGTAATCGTAGGCGATACCCATGTCGCACAGCGGGCGCTGGAACAGGTGGCTCATCGGAGCCCGTCGGACGCCGGGGTGTCTCTAAAACGGTTCCGGGACGGCTGCCCCAGCCACCCAAGCGGCTAAGTCGGAGGTCGAGGTCGGTCGACGGCCGTCAGGAGGTGTCAGTCCATGCCCACGGTCGACGTACGCGGAATCCAGCTCCATTACGACCAAAACGGGACCCGCGGCGACCCGGCCGTCCTCATCCATGGGTCCCTCGTGGACTCATCTACCTGGTCCCGGGTCGTCCCCGGTCTGGCCCGAGGCCTCACGGTACTGACGTACGACCGCCGAGGGTTCGGAGGGAGCACCCCCGGACCTCGGGCCTCCCCGGTGGCCACCGATACTGAAGACCTGATCGCGCTCCTGGAGGCGACGGATTTTTACCCGGTCCACCTGGTCGGGCATTCGTACGGGGCCGTGGTCGCGCTCCGGGTCGCGAGCGAGCGACCCGAGTTCGTCCGGAGCCTTTCGTTGCACGAGCCACCGTTCTTTGGGCTGCTCGCCGACCGACCCGAAACCGCCAGCCTATGGGAGATGTTCCGGAGCGGGGCGGCGCAGATTATCGAGCAGGTCCATCGGGGAGACCGCGAGGGGGCTGCCCGGAACGTGGTCGAGGTCTTCTCGACCACTCCCGGCGCGTGGGATCGTCTCCCGGAGAGCGCCCGTCGCTCGTTCGCCGGCTACATCGACCGCTGGGCGGAGGAGTACGAGGACCCGGACTTCCTCCGACCCCGCCCGGGTTCCCTCCGGGAGACCCTCGTGCCTACGCTCCTCACGGTCGGAGCCGAGAGTCCTCGTTTCCTCCGGACGATCGAGGACCGCCTGGCGAGCGAGCTGGCCAACCCCACGATCCGCGAGATCCCGAAGACGGGCCACGCGCCCCACGTGACCTCCCCGGCGGAGTACGTAGGGCTGCTCCTTACCTTCCTTCTGGAGCGGAACGTCCCGGTGGCGTGACCCCGAAGCGGTCCCTTCGCTAGCGACTTGAACCCCCAGCCCGCTTCTCGCTGCCCGTGGAGGAGGAGGTCCGAAAGGAGTCAGCGCCCTCCTGGACCTCTCCCGCACCCGGTCTCCGGGTCCGCCCTCTCGTCGAGGGGCCCGCTACGGGCCTCATGCTCTACCGACTCGAGCCGGGGACTCGCTTCCGCCTCCACGTGCATGCCTTTTCCGAGCTCAGCCTCATCAGGTCCGGGAGCGGGATCGTGACCGTGG
>JASHYQ010000052.1 GCA_030042955.1 Thermoplasmata archaeon | reverse complement strand
GCTGGGGTCCCGGTTCACCCGAAGTAGGGCGGTCAACCGGACGACCATACCGGGGGTGCAGAAGCCGCACTGGAAGGCGCCCAGCTCGACGAAGGCCCGCTGTACCGGGTTCAACTGGCCGTCCTCGGCCAGCCCTTCGACCGTGGTCACAGAACGACCCGCCACCTCAGCCAGGGGAACCTGGCAGGCCTTCGCAGGATCGCCATCGATGAGCACGGTGCACGAGCCGCACTCTCCCTCCCCACAGCCGTACTTGGCGCCCGTGAGAGCGAGGTCCTCGCGAAGGACGGCGAGCAGACTGCGATCCGTGGGACCGGCGACCGGGTACCTCGTGCCGTTGACCCGCAGCTCCGTCTCGGTCATTGGTCGACCGCGGAGCCCCTCTGTCGAGGGGGCGCCCGTACGGAGACGCCTTGTCGATCCGTGACGGTTGTCATCGGCCCCGCTCGGCCCCAGCGCCCGACCCGACTTAGCTTCGGCCCGATCCGGCTCCGGCGGTGAGGATTCGGCCGGGACGCGGGAATTTCGCCGGAGTCACCGGGCGGGCGTCATTCGCGATTGCCTCGCGGCCCGTAAGAAGGTACGGTGGGCTTCGCAGAGGAAGAACGGCACCGGGTCCCCGCTATCGAGCGTCCGAAAGTTGTGCCACTCCTCATCCCCCCGACACTCGGCCGGGAATGGCGGGTCACCCGCCCGGTCTCCCCCGAGCACCCGGTTCCGCGCCTCGACGATCTGGCAGATGCTGCCGCTCATGGCGGGAAAGAGAGAAACCGAGCCAACATGAATCCGGAGGTTCCACGCGAAGTCGCGGGTCCCTCGCAGACCTAGGAACCCGGGGGTGCTCGCAACGCGGTGGTGATCCGCTCGAGATCATGCGGGCGGAGCAGATCCGGAGTGAGGTGGACCCAGACCCGGGCGTCATGGGCCTTGGCGAGTTCGTTGAGTCCCGAGAGACGCCCCACCAATTCCTCGACCCCGTGGATCCGCACCAGGTACTCGACGCCTTCGAGGAAGAGCGCCGTGACGTGGTCGTCCCGCACCGCCCGCTCGAGGAGGGCGAAGATCCCCGGAAGGTCGGACGGCCGCAAGGTCTTCCCGCGGCCGAGGTTCGTGAGCCAGTAGACGTCGACCGGCCGCGGACCGACCTGAGCGGCGATCCTTTGCGGCGACTCTCGAACGAGGCAAATGCCGCGATGTCCGGCCGCCGTAGCGCCCAGGAACGGCTGGAGCGAAGTGAACGGAGACGACCCGATCTCGAGTTCGATCCCCGAGGGAACTGGGGGCGGCGCGACGGTGGGCGGCTTCGGGGGAGGGACCGGCGGCTCCGGCGGGGCGGGGGCCTCCGGGACCAACGGAGGGGGGACCACCTCGGAGGGGGTCGGGGATTGGGACGGTGGCGCTACCTCCGGGGCAACAACGGAACTTTCGGTCGGCAGCGGCACGGCGAGGCCTGATGACGGTCCCGGTTCGCCGGGGGATGCCGGTGGGGCCATCGCGGGGGGTTCTGGGGTCTCCGGTTCCGGGACGGGCTCGAGGGGCTCGGGGGTCTCCGGCTCCGGGACAGGTTCAAGCGGCTCGGGGGTCTCCGGCTCCGGGACAGGCTCGAGGGAGTCCCGGGTCATCGGTTCCTCGACAGGTTCCGAGGGCCGCGCCATCTCGGGCACGGGGATTCCTGTTTCCGCTGAGGACTCGCTCACTGACGGAGCCGGCTCGGGGGTCAGTTCGGATCCGGCAGACGCGGGCGCTGCCTCGGAGGGAGCTCCCTCGGGTATTCCCGCGGGCGGGGAAACTTCGTTCGCTTCGACCGTCACGGCCGGGCCGGCTGCGGGTAGAGTCTCGGGAATGGAAGGGGACTCTTCAGTTTCCGGTACGAGTTCAGCGGGAATTCCCGATCCGAGCGGAGATGGGGTTTCCGAGACCGGAGGGTGCGACTCGGCCCCTTCCTCCTCCTTCTCTTCCATCGGGGACGGTTCGGCCGGAGTCATCGCCGGCGCCGGCTCGGCAGGAGAGGTCGCCTCTTCCGCTTCCGGCCCGGGTGACGGAGCGGGTTCGAGAGGCGGACCCGTCGACTCACTCACCTCCGCCGCGGGGGCGGCGGGCTCAACTGGGAGCTCCGTGGGGGTCGGAAGGATGATGGAGGCATCGACCGGCGGGAGCGGTTCGTTCGAGGATGGAAGCGACTCGGAGGGAGACGGCTCGACCGGGGGAGACTCCGCCGCCGCAGGGCCCGGCTCCGCCATCTCGACCTCCGCCCGAACCTCCTCTTCTACGTTCGTCGTCGGCGCTCTCAGCTCGGGAGCCGGTGGCGTGACCTCGAGCGGTGGGGGAGGCGGCGCGACCGGTTCGGTCGGAGAAGGGGTCGTCTCGGGAGCGATCGAGGAGGGAGCGGGGGACCCTTCAGGGCCGGCTTCTGCGGATTCCGGGGCAGGCGGCGGCGACGTCGGCGGGACTTCAGGAGTGGGCGCGACCTCGGGGGCGGCCGGTACCAATGAAAGCGGCGAAGTCGCGAGTGCCCTCGGAGTCTCAGGGGTCAAAGCGATCTCCTCTGTCGGGGCCTCTGGCGGAACCCCGGA
>JASHYQ010000051.1 GCA_030042955.1 Thermoplasmata archaeon | reverse complement strand
CGTCGCTGCTCGAGCTCCGTCAGACGGCCGCGGGCGCCGGGGGCGGATTCGAACTATGGGCGAAGGCCGAGTTTGAGAACCCCTCCGGCTCGGTGAAGGACCGGGCGGCGGCGTCAATCGTTCAGGAGGCCCTGCGCCGCGGGGAGCTCCGACCAGGACGCGCGCTGCTCGACGCGTCCAGCGGGAACACGGCGGTCGCCTATGCCACCCTCGGGGCGCGACTGGGTTTCCCGGTCCGCTTGTACGTTCCCAGGAACGCCAACCCGGCGCGTCTCGACCGACTTCGCGCGCTCGGCGCGGAAGTCATCCTGACCGACCCGGGAGAGGGAACCGACCTGGCCCAGCGACTTGCCCGACAGGACGCCGACGTCCGCCCCGACCTCTACTACTACGCGGACCAGTACAACAACCCCGCCAACCCGCTCGCCCATTTCACCGGAACCGGCCCCGAGATCTGGGAGCAGACTCGAGGCCGTGCTACCGTCTTCGTGGCGGGCGTGGGGACCGGTGGCACGATCTCCGGAACCGGTCGGTACCTCAAGGAGAAGAACCCGAAGATACGGGTGATCGGCGTGGAACCCACGGGACCGATCCATGGTCTCGAGGGGCTCAAGCACCTACCCACGGCCCTCCGTCCGTCCACGTACGACCCACGGTACGTCGACGAGACCCGACGGGTCGAGACGGAGGAGGCGCAGCGGACCCAGCTCGACCTGCTCCGGCTGGAGGGTCTTCGGGTAGGTCCGTCCGCGGGTGCGGCCGTAGCGGTCGCCCTCGAGGTCGGCCGCGCCCAACCCGGCTCCGTCGTCGTCACGATTCTTCCCGACCGAGGAGCGGAGGAACCCGGACCGTGAGGGCCGTAGAGCTTTCCGATTCTCAGGTCCAAGCGATCCGCGCCCACGCACGGGAGACGTACCCGGACGAGTGCTGCGGGTTCCTGGTCGTTCGCGCGGACCAGCCCGAGACCGCTCCCCGACGGGTGGTCACGGTCGAGCGCGCCCAGAACGAGTTCGACGGCGAGCGCCGGCGACGGTTCGTGATCCGCCCGGAGGAGCTCCTCGGGGTCGAGGGACGCCTCGCCGGCCAGGGCCTGGCGGTCGGCGGGTTCTACCACTCTCACCCCGACCACCCGGCCGTCCCCTCGGAGTTCGACCGCGACCACGCCTGGCCGTGGTACTCCTACCTGGTCCTCGGAATCACCGAAACCACCGAGGGACCCCTCGAGGCCTTCGAACTCGACCCCGACTCCGGTACGTTCGTCCGGACTTCGCTAGTCCCTCCGGAGACCATGGACTGGTCCCGCGGTAAGCGAACGCCTAAGAGCCTCCTCGGCGAGGAAGAGATGCGATGACCCGAACCACCGTGAAGATCCCGACCCCGCTCCGTGCCTTCGCAGATGGGAAGGCCGAGGTCCCCGTCGAGGGCGAGACGATCGACGAGGTGGTCCGGGGTCTCACGACCCAGTACCCGAAGCTCCGGAAGCACCTCCTTACCCCTGGAGGCGAGCTACGGAACTTCGTCACCGTCTACCTGAACGAAGAGGACGTGCGCCACTTGAAGCGGGGGGCGACCCCCACCCGCGAGGGCGACGTCGTGGCGATCGTGCCGGCCATCGCGGGCGGCTCCTCCGGGGGGCTGTCGGAGGCGCCGCTCTCCCGGGACCAGCTCGTCCGGTACAGCCGCCACCTGCTCCTTCCCGAGGTCGGCGTGGCGGGGCAGAAGAAACTCCTCCGTTCCAAGGTCTTGGTCGTCGGCGCCGGGGGGCTCGGGTCCCCTACCTCCCTCTACCTCGCCGCGGCCGGGGTCGGAGAGATCGGCCTCGTAGACTTCGACGCGGTCGACGTCTCCAACCTCCAGCGCCAGGTCCTGTACACGACCCAGGATGTCGGGCGCCCCAAGCTCGAGGTCGCCAAGGGTCGGCTCGAGGGGCTGAACCCGGGCCTCAAGGTCAACCTCCATGCGACGCCCCTCCGTTCGTCGAACGCGATGGAGATCCTTCGACCGTACGACGTGGTCGTGGACGGGACCGACAACTTCCCGACCCGGTACCTCGTGAACGACGCGTGCGTGCTCCTCGGCAAGCCGAACGTCTACGGTTCGATCTACCGCTTCGAGGGCCAGGCGAGCGTGTTCGACGCCCGCCGCGGCCCGTGCTACCGGTGCCTGTACCCCGAGCCGCCTCCCGCCGACCTCGTCCCCTCGTGCGCCGAGGCCGGGGTCTTCGGGATTCTGCCCGGAATCGTGGGCATCATGCAGGCGACGGAGACCGTGAAGCTCCTTCTCGACCTCGGGGAGCCGCTCATCGGTCGGCTCCTCCTCTTCGACGCCTTGGCGATGAACTTCCGCGAGCTCAAGCTCCGGAAGAACCCGGACTGCGTCCTCTGCTCCCCCCAGGCGACCCAGAAGGGGCTGATCGACTACGAACAGTTCTGCGGCGTGCCGGCGGCGGGGGCCCAGCGTGGCCCCTCGGGGATCCCGGAGATCACGCCCGAAGAGCTCCGCGACGAGCTCGCCTCGGCGGACCCTCCGATGCTAGTCGACGTCCGCGACCCGCCCGAGTGGGATATTGCCCACCTCCCGACGGCGACCCTGATCCCCAGGGCGGAGCTCCCGAACCGGGTCAGCGAACTCACCCGGGCGCGGCATGTCGTCGTCTACTGCCGCAGCGGCCAGCGCTCCTCCCAGGCCAGCCGGCTGCTCCTCGACCTAGGGTTCCAGAACGTGCGGAACCTGAAGGGCGGTCTGCTCGCCTGGGCAGACCACATCGACCCGTCGATGCCGAAGTACTAAAATCGGCGTTTCGGTAGGTTCTTTATCCCGGGTCGGTTAGGGCCCTATCCGTGACGGTCGCGCGACGGAGCCGGCGGTTCGCCTATCTGACGGTCGCAGCCACCTTCGTGCTCCTCGCCTTCTTCGTCCTCTCCTCCTCGCCGGTGCTTCCCCCGGCCCTCCGGCCGGCAAGCTCCGGGCCGCTCACGGCGACCGTCCTCTTCGACGGGGTCAATATCGTGAACCACGACACGGTCGGGAGCGCGATCGTCACGAACTTCAGCGGCGCCTTCTCGACCGCGTTCACCTGGACGCCCACCGGAAGCGGTGGACTTACGGTCACTCAGGCCGAGATCCAGTTGTTCTTCTTCGGGACCGCGATCGCCACGAGCTCCGGACAGTTCCTGAAATTCGGAGCGAACAGCTACACCCTCAGCTCCGACTTCACCCAGAACCGGTACATCTACGAGGGGGTCTACGAGATCGTCGCCACGCTGTCGAACAACGGCACCACCCTCTACTCCCAGGGCTTCTATGTCTGGATCCAGGCGACCGACCACCTGACGATCATCAACATCGTCCTCATTCTCCTGCTCATCCTCGAGGTCTACGAGGTCGCTGCGCTGGGCCGCATGAAAATCCCGAAGCAGCCGGCGGCTGCCCCGCCGAGCACGCCGACCACCGGCGCTCCACCGGCCGGCGCTCCCCCCTCGGCCACCACGCCGCCTCCGGCCGCCCCGCAAGGCGGGGCTCCCCCCGGTGGTCCGTCGAGCGACAGCTCTGCCGGAGACACGTCCGACACCACCCCCCCGAGCGGAGGGACCTAGATGGCGGGCGGAGCGTCGGGCGCCGGCAGCGGGGTCGTCTTCGGGATCGCCCTCGTGCTGCTCATCCAGCAGTTCGGCTACCTCGACTTTTCCAGTAACCTAGTGAACGCGCTCGTCTACATCATCATCTTCGCCGTCGTCTTCGGGATCATCTTCGGAGTCATCGGACGGGCCCTGAAGGGCCGGGCGATGCGGAAGTTCGAGGCGGCGACCTCCTCGTCCTCGGGAACGCCTCCCTCGGTCCCCTGACATCCCCCGTCCGCCTTACTTTTCGCTGTCGTCGGTCAACAGGTGCCCCCCGAGGGAGCGGACGCGCCGGGAGAGTTCCTGGGCGAACTCGTCGGGATGCAGCGGCGAGATGAACAGCGGGACCTCGCCCGCGGTCACTAAGAGCCCGGTCGTGTCGGTGTAGATCGAGTCGAACTTCCCGATCCGGGGACTCCACATCCGTCCCCGCCACCCCCACG
>JASHYQ010000050.1 GCA_030042955.1 Thermoplasmata archaeon | reverse complement strand
ACTCGACGATCGCGTTCTCTCCGACACCCACCCGCAGATACTTGGTCACGATGTGGCGGGCCGCGTCGCGCTGAAGCTTCGAGGGAATCTCCGTCATCGCGACGAGTCGAAGTCGACGAGTCTACTTGTAGCCCCCCGGGGGTCGCGAAACAGGGGGGGCAAGGCGTCTCCAAACCCGAGCAGAGACATCCGGCGGTAGGAGTGCTCTCACAGAGACACAAGGCCCCGACTGGTCAGCGACTGCTCGACACGATGAACGTGCGCGACAGGCTGCGGGGTCGCAACCCCCTGCTTCAATACACCCTTAGTATTGCACGGACGTCGCAGCTACGATGTCGGTTCGGGGAGACATCGAACGACGGCTCACGGCACTCCCGGGACTCACTCCACGCGAATCCCGCTACGGTCACGGGCTCGCCTTCTACGTGGGCCACCGGGAGGTCGTTCATTTCCACGGCGACGAGCGCCTGGATGTCCGGCTGACCGCCGGGGTTATTCTACGTCGAAGGCGCGAGGGGGGATTCGACGGCCGAGTCACGCCCGAGGGTGGGGCACCGAACTGGGTGAAGGTCCGAGTGTCCAGGCCGAGAGATATTGCGCTCGCGGTCGCTCTGGCAGAAGAAGCAGTCCGGGCG
Organism: Thermoplasmata archaeon; assembly: GCA_030042955.1. GTDB lineage: Archaea > Thermoplasmatota > Thermoplasmata > Lutacidiplasmatales > UBA184 > Lutacidiplasma. The sequence goes on along the minus strand of JASHYQ010000050.1, from coordinate 3,140 downwards.
AACGCGCAGCGCGACACGAAGCGGTCCGCTGTGTCGGCGCGACCGAACTCCCTGCAGGAGTTCGACATCCTGTCGTGACGAGGACCCTCAAGCAGTGCTCCATGGGCTGAGGAGGCTCTCAGCAACGTCCCGCCCGACGCAGGACACGGAGGGCCGTGAGCGTCGCCCATCGGCTCGGTTCCCCCGGGTACTCAAGCATCACTGGATAGAGGGGTGGGGGGTGATGGTACGGGTCCGAGGCCTCTAGATCCGGTTGGACGGAGTCGAGCCTCCACCAACCGTCCTTGCCCCGCTTCCGCTCGAGCAACCGGAGCGCCGGACGCAGCCGCCGGTCCGAGCCGTAGCCCAGGGCCGTGAGGAAGTCCAGCCCGACCAAGAAATCGTAGTAGTAGTGGTTCGGATAGTGAATGCGCCACCACGGCTGGTAGCTGGATCCATCGGCCTCGTGCAAGAGTCCTCGCTCCAGAAAGAATTCTGCCCCGCGCTCGATCGCACGAACCACCGGTGCCGATCGGGACTCCGGCGGGATGACCGCGAACGCGGCCATGGCCTCCCAAGCGGCGAGCGTGCCGGTCCGGGATCTCCAGCAGTGCCAGCCCCCGTCGGATTTCTGGGCGGAGACCAGCCAGTCGATCCCTCGCTGGATGCGCGGGTCTTCCAAGAACCCTAAGCGTACCATCATGCGGACGCCGTTCCCGGTGATACAGGTCTCCGCGCCGGCCTCCCCCCAGACCCCCTCCTTCGGGTCGGACCATCGGTCGAGCAGGAGCTTCGCCGCTCGTGCGACTCGGGGATCCTTCCGGGTCATCCCGAGGTCTGAGAGAACCAGGAGAAGGAAGTTCGTCGAGGTGTACTTGGGGAGGTACAGATTCGTCGGCTCATCTCGATAGGTCGCCCATTGGCCGGAGGGCTCCTGGAGGCTGAGGATCTCCCATGCCCACCCCTTCCGCCCGATCTCTGCCCGTGCGGCCTTGACCTGCGATTCGCCCTCCGGCCGGTCGCACAGATCCTTCAGGGTGAAGTACCGGACCGAGGGGTCGGTCCCTTGGAGCAAGAACCTGCGGAGCTTGGCGGCCAGCACGACATCGCGTACAGACCCCTCCTACTTGGGGTCGCCCCCAACAGCCGACGTCCCTGGAGCGACGTCGCACTTGGGTTACCGCTTGTCGGCAGGTCTTCCCGTGAGTCGGTGCCTCTTGTCAGAAGCTCAAGGCCGCGCAGGAGATACGCATGGTCGTTCTCCCTTTACGGGAGGCGGACATCCTCGCCGTCACCCGCGATTTCAGCTAGGTCGAGATCGATCCGCTGGAATAGTTCACCTAGGGAATCTTGTGTCTTCGCCGTGGCCACCCTCTTGTTTAACAACAGAGGGCAAGGGCGCCCAGACACCCCGCGCGCTCGGGAGGCCGTCGAAGGGGAGGGGTCGGAGGAGGGGATGGGCGCGGTCGGCTCCGCAGGGCGTCGCGATAGGGGCGGAAAGGGACCTTCCTTGCGTTCGGGGGGTTCTGAACGTGTCGGACGGAGGCCAGGTGGGAAGGCGATGGGCTAGGCGCACGGTCGAGCGGGCGTTCTCAGGAGAAATAGATCGTCCGTGCGACGTTGGCGCCGTCGACCGTCACCGTCCCACGCGCGGGCTCGGCATGGTGGCCGTGCACCGACCCGACTTGGAAGGCGTAGACCCCGTTCGGGTCCCAGAAGGTGATCGAGGAACCGGTCCCGTTGAGGGTGATCCCGTTCAGCGTGACGGACCAGAGGGTCCCGACGCGCAGGCCGTGCTCGGTGAACGTCACCGAGTACAGAGGCGGCGACAGAGGATAGTAGTCGCCGCCGACCACGATCAGGCCGCTGTCGTTGTACGGGAGGACGCCGTACGGGTCGGAGGCCGTCCCGTAGTTCGACCAATAGTTTCCTCCCTGCCAGCTATACCCGAGGATGTTGCCGGAAAGCGGGACGCCGTCCACCACGTGCACGTCCGTCGCGGGCTGCCGGGCGACGTTCCACGCGTCGAGGTAGACCGCGGGCACGCAGAGGATCTGGCAGGAGAGCGGGTCGTACGTCGGGGTAATCGCGGGGACGGGCACGTCGATGTAGTTGTTGTAGATCAGGTCCCCCGATTCCGACTCGTTGATGGCCTCGGTGAAGTTCCCGGAGTTGAGGACGTTCGCCGGTTGGCTCGCGTTCGTTGCCACGAGAGTGAACCGGTTGCCCCAGAGGGTGTTCCCGGTGCCTCCGTAGAGCACGACCGCATCGCCCTCGTCCCGGAACGTTGCGCCTGCGACGAGGTTGTCGGACGAGTTCCAGAACATCACGGACCCCTCCGGGAAGCCCGTGAGGAAGTACGAAAGCCAGCCTGAGATTGTCCCACCGAGTACGCGGACGTGGGTCGTCAGCCAGAACTGCAGCTGGAGGTTGTTGGTCGACGGGAGGCCGAACGCTTCGATTGCGGCGTTCATCCACCACGGATAGGCGAACTCGAACGAGGGCGCCGTCACCGTGACGTAGTCGGTCGTCCCGATCAGGAGGACCCCGGGGAAGACCGGGAACTGGTAGTCGTTCCACGCGGCGAATTCGGGGTCGATCAGGCCGTACTGGTTGTTATAGATGGTATACGGGGCGGCCAGCGTCCCGCTACCTCCCGACGAGATGGCCCCGAGCTCCGAGTTCCCGAAGGCGATCAGGGGAGTGTAGACCCCCTGCGCGAGGTCAAAGGCACCCGTGAACGCGGTGGTCGTGGTGGAGTTCGCGCGGGCGGCGAGGATGGCGTGCCCCGGAATCCGCTCCGAGAGAAGGTACTCGATCCAGTAGGCGCCCCCGTTCGGCACGTAGAAGGTGGTCGTGCCGGTGGGTGAGCCGGGGACCCATTGGGCCTCGCTCTCGTTCCGGCTTCGGCCCGGGTTCACGAAGATGAACGTGTTGGCCGGGCTCAGCGTTTGCACGACGGTCCGGGCGCCGGCGTCGGCGGACTGGCCCCACAGCCCGTAGATGAACGAGGGCCCGAGGCGCAGCTGAGCGACCGGGGTACCGGCCGCGTAGGAGACCTCGATCCCGTCGCTGGTCTCGCCGGTCTCCGCGCCGGCGTCCATCGCGGACCGGGCCGGGACGAACGTGCGGGAGCTCGCATCCCAGGTGGCGATCGAGAG
>JASHYQ010000049.1 GCA_030042955.1 Thermoplasmata archaeon | reverse complement strand
GTCGGGAAGAACGGGATCGGGATCCGAAGGCCGGGGATGACACGCAGTCGGCTCACCAGGCTCTCCGGGTGCTTCGCCTCCGTCGAGGTTCCGTACGACCGGGGCGGGTCGGTGACCCCGAACCAGAAGGCTACCGCGCTGGCGACCGCCAGGCCCGCAAGGACGTAGAGCAGACTGAACAGGGCGTCGTTGGCCAGGGTCCAGAAGTAACCGACCAGGAGGCCGATGAGCGAACCAATCATGCTCATCTCCTGGAAGGAGGCGTAGGCGTTCGGTCGCTCGGTCGCCGTGAACTTCTCCAGGATCAGCAGGTTGGAGGCGCTCGCGCCCGCGGGCGCGACCACCCCGATCACCGCGTAGACGGCGTAGAGGGCCGAGATCGAGGTCACATGGGTCAGCGCGAGGTAGAGCAGCCCGTACCCGCCGAAGTTGATCACCAGGAACAGACGGCGGAAGGGGTACCGGTCCGAGAAGTGGCCCCAGGCGACGGACGAGAGGATGACGGCCGAGTTGAACATCGTCGCCGCGAGGGCGACGTCCGTCCAGCTCCCATGGAGCGGGATCAGGATCAGGAGGGGCAGGACGACCCCGAAGCCGGTGGTCGCGGCGTTGATTGGGACGAAGGCAAGGAGCCAAGAACGGGCTACGAGACGACGGGGCCAGGTCCGTAGCGTGTGCTCCATCGTACGAGAGCCTCGGTACGAGCACGGGTTTAAGTCACGTTGACTCGACTGGTCGTCGACCGGCCTCTCCGCGGGAGCAGGGGTTGCCGAGCCCTGATACCCCTCGGCTCCGACCACCAACGCTTATAAGGGAGGGTCGTTCAATGCCCCACCCAAGAGGCGATTGCTCCGGTGGCGATCGGTTTTGTCCTGATCAGCACGGCTCCGGCCAAGGAGCATGAAGTCTACACCGAGCTCCTACGGGTCAAGGGCATCGTAGAGCTTCACCCCCTGTTCGGGGAGTACGACCTGATCGCCAAGGTCGAGGCCGAGGACTTCAACGCGCTCGGCCAGCTGGTCGTGGACAAGATTCGATCGGTCCCCGGCGTCATCGACACGAAGACCCTGACAGGCATCAAGTTCTAAGGTGGAACCCGAAATGTTCGAACTTTTAGCGACCTCGTTGAGCATTGGCGCGTGGCAGTTCCTGACGATCCTCCTGCTGGTGTTCGCCTTGTTCCTCATCCTCGCCGGGATCTTCACCGCCTACTTCGGAAGCGGCAAGAGCCGGACCATCGGGGTCCTCCTCCTGGTCGGCGGCCTGGTCGTCGGGCTCCTGGTCGGCTGGCTGTACCACGCCGGCACTCTGGGGGGCCAGACCGGTCTGCTCGGGTCGCTCATCTTGGAGTCGTTCCTCGTGATGGTCGCTGCGGTCATCGGGGCCCTCGTCGCGATCGGGATCTTCCTGGTCGCGATCATGAAGTCGTAGACCGCCCGTCGGGCGCCCCGTGGCCTCTCGCGGTCCAGGACGGAACCGCCCCCGCCTGGTCACGCTGACCAGCGATGTCGGCTGGGCCTATGCGGCCCAGATGCGCGCCGTGCTGCTCCAGACGCTTCCCCCGAGCTACGTCGTGGAGCTCACCCACGACCTGCCAGCCCATGCGGTCCGGGAGGCTGCGTTCGTCGTCCGTTCGATCGCCGAGCGGTTCCCGGCGGGCACGGTCCACGTGGTAGTGGTCGACCCCGGGGTCGGGGGGCGCCGCGCCCCGGTCATCGTTCGATGCGCCGACGGCTCGTTGCTCGTCGGGCCGGACAACGGGGTCCTGTCACCCCTCGCCCACGCGCTCGGAGCTCCTCGCGGGTACCGGATCGACCCGGCTAGGGTAGGGGCCCCGGGGCGGGTGGGAACGACCTTCGACGGGCGGGACCTCTTTGCTCCGGCCGCCGCGCGCCTCGCCCTCGGGGTCCGGCCGTCCCGTCTGGGCTCACCCCACCCGATCCGCGACCTCGACCTTCCGGAACCACACCGTCGGGGGGCGGGGGCGACCGGGACGGTCGTCCACGTGGACCGGTTCGGGAACCTGATCACCAACATCCCCACCCACTGGCTCGTCCCGCCCCCGAAGGAGGTCGACGTCCGGTTCGGCACGGGCCGAGTCCGCCGGGTCCGGTGGGGCACCTCGTACGAGGGGCTCGGTCGCGGGCGGCTCGGGGCGCTGGGTTCGAGCTTCGGGACCGTGGAGGTCGCCGTCGCGCAAGGAAGGGCCGACCGGCGATGCGCGGCGCGGGCCGGAAGCTCCGTTCGACTGACCTGGCGGTCGCGCGCCGACGCCCGTGCCACTGAGACGGTAAATAGCGGCCGCAGTCTTCGCAGCCGGAGACGGTAGCTCTCGCGGAGCCTCCGTCATCACGATGGCGAAGCGGGACTACTACGAGGTGCTGGGCGTGCCCCGCACCGCGTCGGCGGACGAGGTCAAGCAGGCCTATCGACGGCTGGCCCGCCAGTACCACCCGGACGTCGCCAAGGAGAACCCGAAGGTCGCCGAGGAGAAGTTCAAAGAGCTCTCGGAGGCGTACGAGGTCCTTGCCAACCCCGAGTCGCGCCACCGGTACGACCTCGGCGGCCCCTCCGCCGTCGAGTCCGACTTCGGCCCCGGCGGGTTCGGCTGGCAGAACTTCACCCACGTGAGCGACCTCGAGGACCTCCTCGGCTCGAACCCGATCTTCCAGCAGCTGTTCGGCAACCTCGGGGGAAGCTTCGGCGGGAGTCCGTTCGGGGGAGGGCGGCGCGTCAGCAGCTCCCGGGGCTCCGACATCGAGATGTCGCTTCGGCTGCCCCTCCTCGCGGCGGTCACGGGAACGAAGCCCACGGTCGAGATCCCGCGGGAGGACCCGTGCGGGCCCTGCCGCGGGACCGGCGCGAAAGACGGCACGGCGATCGAGGTCTGCTCCGAATGCGGCGGGAGCGGGCAGGTGCGCCGGGTGCAGAACCGCGGGTACACCCAGCTGATCACGGTCGGACAGTGCCCCCGATGCCGGGGCACGGGTCGCCGGATCCTCGAACGGTGTCCGGTCTGTGACGGGACGGGACGCATCCGTTCGAGCGAGAAGATCGAGCTTACCGTGCCGCCGGGAATGGAGGACGGGGCGGTGCTCCGGGTGCCGGGACACGGGCTCGCGGCGAGCGGACGGGGATCCCCGGGCGACCTGTACGTCCAGGTCGTCTTCGACCCCCTGCCCCACATCCGTCGGGAGGGGGAGGACGCCTACACCGAGACGAAGGTTCCGCTCGGGGTCGCCCTCCTCGGGGGCGAGGTCACGGTACAGACGATCGAGGGGCACGCGGTCCTTAAGGTCCCCGCGGGCACGCAGCCCGAGACCCAGTTCCGTCTTCGGGGCAACGGGTTCCCACGGTTCCGGGGCTCCACCCGGGGCGACCTGATCGTGACGGCCCACGTGGAGGTCCCCCGCTCGCTCTCCGGGCATGAGAAGGACCTGCTCCGAGAGGCGCTGCTCCCTGGCGGTCGTCCGATCGGGGCGCGCAGGGACTCGATCTTCCGGCGGCGGAGCTCGTGAGCGCCGAGGAGGGCGACCCGGCGGCGGAGGCCGACCAGTACTTCACCGAGCGGCCCCGTTCGGTCCCCCTCCGCTCGGAGCTTCGCTTCCTCTACCGGGGGGACGTGCTGCACTTTCTCGTCGACCGCGGGGTCTTCGCCTCCCACGGCCTCGACCCGGGCACCGCCCTCCTCATCGAGAACCTGACTGTGGCACGGACCGACCGAGTCTTAGACCTGGGGTGCGGCTGGGGACCGGTGGGCATCGCCGCCGCCCGGTCGGCGAGTGAGGGCCATGTCGTGATGACGGAGGTGAACCGGCGTGCGGCCCGGCTGGCCCGACTGAACCTGGAGAAGAACCGGGTCGAGAACGCGGAGGTGCGGATCGGGCCCACGTTCGCGCCCGTCGCCGGCGAGACGTTCGACGTGATCGCCTCGAACCCGCCGTACCGGGCCGGTCGCCCGGTCGTGCTGAGGATGCTCGAGGAGGCGCCGGGCCACCTCACCCCCCGAGGCAAGCTCGTTCTCGTCGGCAAGGGGTCCCAGGGCATCCGGTACTACCAAGGCTGGCTGGAGTCCCACTGGCCCGGGCCGGTGGAAGTGCTCGGCCGAGGCTCGGGCTATCGGGTGCTGGAGGCCCGTCGGGAGCCGAAGAGCCGCCACCCGTAGAGCCGCAGGACGTGGAGGGCGTACTTTCCGACCTCCCCGCCCCCGAGCTTGCTCTCGCCGGCGACGCGCGGGCGGAAGACGATCGGGACCTCGGCGACCGGTTTGGGACGGCACTTCACTAGGATCTCGAGGCCGATCTTGTAGCCGATCGGGGCGAGGCGACCCCGAGCGAGGATCGTCCGTCGGAATGCGAAGAACCCGCTCATCGGGTCGTGCACGGAGACCAGCGGACGGGCCAGGATGGCGGCCCCGGCGGAGATCATCCGGCGCCCGCGCGTCAACCCCGGGGCGCTCCCACCGGGAACCCACCGGCTCCCGAGGGCGAACTCCGCCCCGCCGTCCTCGACCGCGCGAACGAGAGTGGGCACCGAGGCCGCGGGGTGACTCCCGTCCGCGTCCATGACCACTAGGATGTCGCCGTGAGAAGCCGCGAACCCCGCCTGGACGGCCGAGGCGAGTCCGAGCTTTCCCGGCCGCTCGACGACCTGGGTAGCCAGGGGCGTCTGCAGCGACCGGGCCAGCGCCGCGGTGCCGTCCGGAGAGCCGTCGTCGACGACCACCAGCTCGGAGGGAAAGCCCCGCACCGCCTCCGCCAGCTCGGGGTAGAGGCGTTCGAGGGAGGCTCGTTCGTTGAAGGTGGGAAGAATGACCGAGACCCGCTGGCCGTTCGCCACTGAGGGGGCGAGACGGTCGGATACCTAACACCTTGCGGCGTCCCACGCGGCCGGGGACCCGAGGGGACCCAGGCACACTCGGGGTCTCGATGGGCTGGGCCGCGGGACCGCGCTTCGGATGGAAGCGCTTAAGAAGGGCGGCCTTCTCGGCGCCCGCGCCCTCGGAACGAGGGGCCGGTAGGGAGTCGCAAGGCTTCCGAGGCCCCGCATCCGAACCCCTAGGGGAGTGGGTTCCGCGCCCAAAGAATCGAAGGAGACGAAGGCCGAATCGGCCGCCCCCGCCCAGCCTGCCGGGGAGGAGCCATCGACCGACAAGTCCGAGAAGAAGGAGCGCGGCGCCAAAGGGGGCAAGGAGCCCAAAGAGGGGAAGGAATCTAAGGAGCCGAAGGAGGGGAAGGGCAAAGGGAAGGCCCCCGGCGCCAAGACCCAGAAGTTCGTCTCCGACAATCCCAACTTCCGCTACATTGTGCGCGTGGCGAACACCGACCTCGACGGCACACGGCCGGCCGCCCTCGCGCTCACGGGCGTCGGCGGGGTCGGGCTCCGGCTCGCCGAGGTGGCGCTCCGGCTCGCGAACGTCCCGGCCAGCGAGTTGATCGGGAACCTCAGCGAGCAGACGGTCGAGGGGATCGAGGCGACCCTCCAATCCCTCCCGACCAAGGTGCCGATGTGGATGCTCAACCATCCGCGGGAGCCGCTGATGGGGGAGACGCTCCACTACATCGGGCCGGACCTCGAGACCCGCCGCCGAGACGACATCAACATCATGCGCATGGTCCGCAGTTACCGCGGCGTCCGGCACGAGCGGGGCCAGAAGGTCCGAGGCCAACGCACCCGCTCGAACGGACGCACCGGCATGGCGGCCGGCGTGCTGAAGAAGGAGG
>JASHYQ010000048.1 GCA_030042955.1 Thermoplasmata archaeon | reverse complement strand
CCGGAACTCGACGTTCGCGTAGCGGCCCTTCCGGGCGTTCTCCCGGGCCTTCCCGACCATCTCGGGGGTCATGTCCACGCCGATGACGTGCCCCTGCGCCCCGACCGTTTTCGCGGCCAGGAAACAGTCGATCCCCGCGCCGCTCCCGAGGTCGAGGACCACCTGATGGGGCTTCAGCGCCAGCAGCGCCGTCGGGTTCCCACATCCGAGCCCAAGATTCGCCCCGTCGGGGATCGCGGCCAACTCCTTGGCCGAGTACCCTAGCTGGGTAGCGTCCGACGGTCGCCCGCACGAGGCTTCGTCGGTCCCGCTTCCGCAACAGCTCGAAGATCCTCCGCCGGTCGCACAGCAGCTTCCTCCGGAAGCGATGCCCCCGTACCGGGCGCGGACCTGATGCCTTCGAGCCTCGGCGGAACTCTTCCCCGCCCTGCTGCCTCTCATGGGATGTGCACCGCCGGACGGTCCGCCAGCCGATAGTACGCCCACTTTCCTTCCCGACGAGATCTCACGAGCCCCGCGTCCACGAGCACGGCCATGTGATGGCTCACGGTCGCGTGCGTGAGGCCGGTGGCTGCCTGGATCTCGCAGGCGCACAGCTCCTTCCGTCGCCGGAGCAACGCGACGGCGAGGAGGCGTTTCTCGTCCGCCAGAGCTCGCACCCGCCGCAACGCCTCAGGGAAACCGGTCGAGGTGGCGACCTTCTTCGCGAGATCCTGGTACTCCGGTACGCAGCACGAGGCGTCCTCGCCCGTGAGCCGCTCCAATCGAGTCGCAAGAGCCGAGGCGGGCTTGACCGTCCGCATCATGTTGACCGATATCAACACAATATATGTTGATTTGGGTCAACATGAACGCTGGCCGGACATCCGCTCCTCGATAGCGCTCGGTCGAGGTAGGAGAGGTGAACGGCTCCGGAGCTCCCCGCTCGACGCTCGATCTCGCGTCGCCAGCCCGGCCGCGGTAACACCGAGCCCAGCCACGGATGGACCGTGACCGGAACCCCCACCGGCGCGCGGTGTTCGACCGCCTCGAGCGGCCTACGAGGCTTCCTCGAACCCCTGGTCGAGGCTCAACGGTCCGCGATCTTCACCAGTTGTTTGCCGCGGTTGGCGCCCTGGAAGACCCGGGCGAGCGCTTCTGGAGCGTGCTCCAGCCCCACCAGCACGTCCTCGGGGGAGACGAGCTGGCCGGACCGGATCCATCCGCCGATCGCCTCGCGAGCTTCGCCGAAACGCTGATCGTACTCCCAGTGGAGAACGCCTTCCATCCGGCCGCGGCTCATGATCAGCGAGAGGAGATTCTTCAGGCCGGGCGGGGCCTCCTTCGCGAGATAGTAGGACGTTCCGCCGCAGAGGACGACACGACCCAGCCGGCGGAGCCGGGCGAGCGCCACGTCGAGCACGGAACTGCGTCCCGAATTGAGGAAGAAGATGTCGATTCCCTCCGGGCACAGGGCGGTGAGGCGTTCTTCCAGGTCCTCCGTCCTGAGGTCGATGGCTCCGTCGAAGCGAAGATCACGGACGAGCCAGTCGCGGCGCTCCGATCCGCTCGCGATCCCGATGACCCGACACCCTAGGATCCGGGCGATCTGACCGGCGACCGAGCCGACCCCTCCGGCGGCGCTGTCCACGACGAAGGTCTCCCCGGCCCTGGGCCGTCCGACGTCCACCACGCCGAAGTACGCGGCCATCCCCGTCGCGCCGTACGTTCCGAGCGCCAGATTGAGCGGCGTCCCTGGGGGCACCTTCTGGACCGGGAAGGCGCCCGGGCCCTCGCCGCCACGCGCCACGGTCGTGTAGTCTTCCCATCCGGACCAACCTTGAACGAGGTCCCCGGGCTCGAATCCCGGGATTCGAGACTCGACCACTCGGGAGGCGGCCGTGCAATGCATCGCCTCCCCGATGGCCGTGGAGAGGGGCCCGGTCTCCCCGTTGGCGTGGAGCACCTGCGTCGGGTCCACGGAGAGCCAGAGGTTCCGCAGGAGCATCTCCCCGTCCTTCGGGGCGATCACGGACGACTCCCGCCAGTCAAAGTCGGAGGCGGCGACCCTCCCCTCTAGGTGCCTTGCCAGGACCCAGCGACGGTTGGGATTCGAGAGCAAGGCTCACTCGGAGAGGCGGTCGTAACCCTGAGCCGGTCTCACCTACTTATAGCATCGAGAGGGGGACCTCCGCTCGAGGTTCGTCGGTCGCAAGACGCGCGACGGACCCCGTTGGGTCGCGAGCCTCTACGGTGCGGGGGTTGTGCTTCCGCGCTAAGATCCGCGGTCCGGACCCACCGGCGGGCGGGCCCAGCAACGCGCCCTTCGGAGGGCGTCAACCCGCCTCCAGCGGGAGCGTCCTAACCGGAGGGATCGGACATCCCGACCGACGAGAACGCGACGGCGCGAGCCCCGCGCCCTCGGAACGCCCGGGGACAGAACGAGCTCTCCGACATCGGACGCCCTGCGTTCGAAAGGATGGGAGTTCCGGCTCCGGCCCTCAGGAAAACTGGGGCGGGAGGACCCGCTCGAAAGGTCTTAGGCGGAGGTCGTGCTGCGACCGCTCGTGCCTCTAACCTCGGTCATCGGCCATCGAGTCCGGGAGGGAAAGGGGTCGGCGTTTCGGGAGCGTCGGAAGCCCGTGAGGTTCCAGGGTCTCCGAGACGCTAGGCGGGGCGGGACGGGGGTTCGGATCGTGTCCACCTCCTTCGAGGTCGAGCCATCGTCGCACGAAGTGGCTGAGTACGACACCTGGGATCCCTGGGAGCTCCCGGACTGCTCCACCAGCGACGGCTACGTCGGTTCGCAACCGCGCCGGCGCTCCTTCCAAGAGGCTCTCGCACCTTTCGTGAGGAACAGCTACCGGTGGATCACGACACCGAGGACCGAATGCCCCGGGTAGGTCGTCCTTCGCGGTCCGCCGCCCATCGGACGCCGACGGACCGCCGCGCTCGGGGCGAGGCTGCCCCGATCGTCCCGGAGCTACGACGCCTGCCGGACGGGACCCGACCTGCGGCGATCCGACCGTTCCTCTCGCGCACCCGGATCGCCTACTTCACGATGGAGCTGGCGCTTCGACCGGAGATGCACACCTACTGCGGGGGGCTCGGGCTCCTGGCGGGCGACACGGCCCGATCCAGCGCCGACCTCGGGATCCCGATGGTGTTCGTGACGATGCTGAGCCGAAGGGGCTACTTCCGCCAGGAGATCGACCCCAAGGGCCGGCAGGTCGAGCTGCCCGACCCCTGGGACCCGAGCGCGAGGTGCGAGCGGCTCCCCCCGGTCACGACCGTAGCGATCGAGGGAAGGTCGGTCGGGATCCGGCCGTGGCTCGCGGTCGTCACCGGCGTCGGCGGGTTCCAAAACCCGGTCCTGCTGCTGGACACGGACCTCCCGCAGAACTCGAAGGACGACCGAACCCTTTCCGACCTACTGTACGGCGGCGATTCTGCCTACCGGCTCAAACAGGAGATCGTTCTGGGTATCGGTGGCGCGAGGGTGCTCCGCGCGCTGGGCTTCCGCCTTCAAACGTACCACATGAACGAAGGGCATGCGTCGCTCCTCACCTTGGAGCTCCTCAACGACCCTGCAGCGCCTCCTCAGGGGCTCTCCCCGCGGGAACTGCGGACCCGCATCTCCGAAGTACGGGGCTGTTGCGTGTTCACGACGCACTCGCCGGTCAAGGCCGCCCACGACCGGTTCGACTATGCGCTAGTGCGGCGTCTGTTGCGTCCGACGCTCCGACTCGGGCTGCTCCGCGAACTGGCAGGTGCCGACCGGTTCAATCTGACCCGCCTCGGATTGAACCTCTCGCACTATGTCAACGGTGTTTCTCTCCGACACGCGGAGACGACACGCAAGATGTTCCCGGGGTACCGTA
>JASHYQ010000047.1 GCA_030042955.1 Thermoplasmata archaeon | reverse complement strand
TCTCACGAATCGCTTGCTGGGCGAGACTCGGGTGCTAAAGCTCCTCACAGGCGTCCTGGTAGGCACAACGATTGCCCTGAGCGTCCTCACGGCGGCATCGGTCTTCCGCATCTAGTCGAGCCGGCGCGGGCGCGGTCGTTTGACGCGGATTGCCGCGCAGCGCCGAGCGCACCCGGAACGAGTCCGGGGGAGGCGGCCAACGATTTCGGGGCAATTGTAGAGTACCCCCCCTTCGCCCGCAAATCCCTGTGCGGCAAACGGTCGTTCGCCGGATGTAACATCTCAGGGACAGCCGGAGTACCCGGCCGACGCCAACCTGCCCCATTCCCTCAAGCATGCGTCGAACGCGTCCTAAGCGACGACGGAGTAGTCTTCTTCTGCGGAAGACTCTCTTTCAGCGTGACGGCTGAGCCCGCTCCGTCGCTACCCCTCATATTGGCTCTTCGGGAACAAGGCCGAATCCTCGTTTATGGCTTGACCGCAGTGGCTGTCGTCGTAACTATGGCCGTTGGGCTCGGGGCGTGGATTCTCTTCACTCGGTTGGCCAACGAGGTGTTCGAGGTTGCGGCTCTAGCGGCGTGCCTCCTCGGTAGTGTGGTGGTACTCGGCCTGTTAGTGTGGTTTCTCGCTCGCGGTGCAAAACAGGTGACGTTGACCGATAGGGGGATTGGGGTGGCATTACGCGGCGGGGGATCGTTCGTGCTGAGTTGGGATGAACCCGCCTTTGATCTCACGGTGGTTACGTGGCAAGCCGCAACTCGGGTGCCTGAACCCGCAATAGTTTGGAAGGCGATGAGATTCATGGCGCCCACCCCGATTTCTGTGGAGTCCGCGACTCGGCTTGAGGTCGAACTCAAGGCGCGTGGACTCGTGGGAAGGGAAAGCGAGTGGACACTAGGCCGGAGCCAACACTATCGGAGTGTGCGGTTTCGCTCGAGGAGGCCTGACGGAGACTAACCCACACCATTTGGTCCGATAAGCGCAGGCGTTTCGGCGACTCGAACTCTCCGGCGGTTCGAGTATCCGCGGTTATCCTAAATCCACTGACGAGAAGGTCGACGGGCGCGGAGGGATTTGAACCCTCGACCGCCGGGTTAGGAACCCGGTGCCCTATCCAGGCTAGGCTACGCGCCCCCACGAAGTTGCCCTCGTCTGCCTATAATGAAGGCGTGCGAGAACCCCACGGTGCGGGTAGGGCAGACGACAGCAGGGACCTTGCCCAGGAGCGTCGTAGCCGACCCCTGGACCCTAGGGGGCGCACCGCTCGTCGGTTAGCTCGGGGCAGCGTCTCGGCCCGTCGGAGACGTGCGCGGCCAAGCTGGCTGCTCGATCCCCAGGGCAAGCTCATCCTCCGCAGGCGCTGAACCGCGGTCCCGAGATGTGGTGGTTTGAGTCCGAGCACCGTAGAGGTCCCCGCCAGGGAGCCGTGCCCGCCCCTTCCGATAGCAAGGAGGCCATCGAGCGACCTTCCTGCGAACCCTTACGTCGGCCGTCACGGCGAGATAACCTGCAGAACTTATGGGCTGCCTCGCGAGATTTATCATCCCTTTCGGCCAGCGAGGTTCATGGCGCTGGCGGCACAAGCCCCCCTCGAACCGAGCCCGACCATCGACATCGACAAGCTCTCCATCCTCGGGGGCCGGGGAAGGAACGGCGAACCGGAGAAGGTCGCCCGGGTCGACCTCCGCATGGGCGAGGTGGCGAGCATCGTCGGTCCGACAGGCTCGGGGAAGACCGAGTTCATCAACGACATCGAGCGGTTCGCGAACGGTAACACGCCCTCCGGACGCGTCATCCTCGTCAACGAGGAGGAGGTACCGGAGGAGTCTCTCGGCGACCCGAGCCGGAATCCGGTGGCCCTCATCACGCAGCACACCAACTTCCTGTCCGATCTCCCGGTAGCGGAGTTCCTCCGTGTGCACGCCGAGATACGACGAGGGGTCGACCCACGTTCGCTGGTCGATCGCACGGTGGGGTTCGCGAACGAGCTGACCGGCGAGGCGATCGACCTTGCGAGCGCCATGACCGAGCTTTCGGGCGGTCAGACGCGCGCGCTCCTGATCGCCGACGCCGTGGTGATCGGGAACTCGCCCATCATCCTCCTGGACGAGATCGAGAACGCGGGGATCCATCGAACGCGGGCCCTCGAGCTCCTGCGACGCTACCGCAAGATCTTCGTGTTCGTGACCCACGACCCGAGGATCGCGCTGCTCTCGGACCTCAGGGTCGTCATGCGTAACGGCGCCATGCAGAAGCTGCTTCCTCGTGCCGCGAGCGAGCGGCCCGTCGCGGAGGCGCTCGGCCGCCTCGACGACATCATTCTCGAGTATCGCGCGCGGATCCGGGAGGGCGAGCCGCTGGACGCCGAACTTCTCGGGGGGCGGCTCGCTGCGGCGTTCGCTCCGGGAACGGCGCGCCCATGAGGACGATCATCTGCGCGGGGCCCCCGACGAGCGGCAAGACGACCGTTCTCAAGCAGGTCGCCCGCCGCCTGATCGGCCGGGGGCACAAGCTGGCCTACCTCAAGACCGACGTCCAGTACACGAACGAAGAGGAGGAGTTCCGCGCCCGGTTCGGGATCCCGGCGAAGAAGGTCTACTCGGGCGAGCTCTGCCCGGACCACTGCAACGTCATGGTCCTCGGCGACGCGGTCCGCTGGGCCGCGAGCGAGCACGCCGACACCCTCCTCGTGGAGACGGCCGGTCTCTGTCTGCGCTGTTCGCCCTACATCGAGGACTCGCTCGGGATCGCCGTGCTCGAGGCCACCAGCGGCATGAACCTGCCGCGGAAGATGGGCCCGCTCCTGTCGCTCTCGGACGTGGCCGTCGTCACCAAGATCGACCTCATCTCGCAGGCCGAGCGCGAGGTCTTCCGGGCGGCGGTCCTTGCCGCCACGCGAGCGTCCGTGATCGAGACCGACGCCCTGCACGGGATCAACATCGACCGGCTCGTCACGCGCGTGGAGCATGCTCCCGAGATCTCGGGTCGCTTGATGCTGCGGGGAAATCCCCCTGTCGGCGTCTGTACCATCTGCGTCGGGAAGCGGGAGATCGGCTGGCAGCAGCATTTCGGTGTGGTCCGGCAGCTCGAGGGCGAGACGTTCTACCGGGGGGAGTAGATGCGGATCGTCTATCTTGACAACGCCGCGTCGACCCCCGTCGACCCCCGGGTCGTCGAGGCGATGCGACCGTTCTTCACGGAAACGTTCGGCAACCCCTCCAGCCTCCACGGCCCGGGGCGCACGGCCCGCGAGGCTGTCGAGAGCGCCCGCGAGCGGATCGCCCACCTGATCGGGGCTTCCCGTCCGGAGGAGGTCATCTTCACCTCCGGAGGTACCGAGGCGAACAACCTCGCGCTGAAGGGGGTCGCCTTCGCCAACCGTGGCCGCGGCCGCCACATCATCACCTCGCTTGTCGAACACGATTGCATCCTCAACTCGGCCGCGTGGCTGGAGGGTCAGGGCTTCGAGGTGACCTATCTGGGGGTCGACAGCGACGGCCTCGTCCGACCGGCCGATCTCGCCGCGGCGATCCGCGCCGACACGATCCTCGTCTCGATCATGCATGCGAACCACGAGGTCGGCACCGTCGAGCCGATCCGCGAGCTGGCGTCGGTCTGCGCGGAACGGGGCGTGCCGTTCCACACCGACGCCTGCCAGTCGTTCGGCAAGCTCCCGCTCGATGCACGCAAGGACGGGATCGGGCTGGCGACGCTGAACGCGCACAAGATCTACGGGCCGAAGGGGGTCGGGGCCCTCTACGTCAGCGGCTCGGTCCGGATCGACGCCTGGCAGCACGGCGGCGGGCACGAGTTCGGGCTCCGCTCCTCCACCGAGAACGTTCCCGGGATCGTGGGGTTCGCCAGGGCGGCCGAGCTCTGCGCGGACGAACGGCTGGTCGAGACGCCACGCCTCCTCGCGCTCCGCGACCGCATCATCGACCGGGCCCTCGGGACGCTGCCCGGAGCCTACCTGAACGGGCACCGCCGTCGGCGGCTGCCGACGAACGTCAACCTCGGCTTCCAAGGCCTCGAGGGCGAGGCGATCTCGCTGCTCCTGCGCCTGGACGAGAGCGGCATCGCGGTCGCCACCGGCTCGGCCTGCTCCTCCCACCAGGGCGACCGGCCCTCGCACGTCCTCCTCGCCCTCGGGCGCGACCCGGTCCAGGCGCGCGGGGCCCTCCGGGCGACCCTCGGACGGTTCACGACCGGCGAGGACGTCGATCGCTTCCTCGAGGAGCTCGGCCCGGCGCTCGGCTCGCTCCGGTCGATCACCTCCGTCCGACCGGCGGCGGCCGTTCTCGGAGGTGCGTAACATGGCGGGCGCACTGACCGATCAGCAGCGCCTCCTGGCCGGGCTCCCCGGCCTCGACTGTGGGCTCTGCGGGTTCCGGACCTGCTCGGAGCTCGCAGAGGCAGCGGTCGCCGACCCGCGGCTGATCGAACGGTGCGTGAACCGCGAGCCGGTCCCTTCCGTCCCGACCCCGCTCCCGACGGCCGCACCGGCCGCGCCTGCGGGGGGGTGCGACAGCTGCTCGTTCGCGGTGGCTACGGACCCCGGCGGGTGGAAGGATTATCTCGGTCGCGACTACGACTTCGTGCTCCAGACGTTCCCCGAGGAACCGGGGCCACGCGAGACGATCCTCCCGCACAACCCCCTCCTGACCCGAGAGATGGGCATCCAGAAGGGGGACGTCCTCATCGGGCGGCCCCTGGGGATGTCGTGCGGTTGCCCGATCACGCACTGCGGCGTCGTGACGTCGGTCGACCCCCGTACCGGGGTGATCGTCTGGTGCGTTACGGGGCCGCTCCGTGCTCGGTCGGAGGGGTTCAAGGACCTCGGGTACTATTCGGCCCAAGCGTACGAGGGACTGGTCCTCGAGGCGAGGGCGGACCTGCGGATCGGCGCCCGCTACTGGTTCCTGCCGCGTCGGTGCATGCTGCAGTGGCGCCACAGCGGCCTGATCAACTTCCTGACGCGGACCCCCCGCGGTTACCAGGTCCGCATCGAAGGGCTGATGATCGGCTGACCTACCGGCCCCGCGCCAGCGTCGCCCCGGACCGCACCGAACTTTCGGCCGGGGGCGGTACCGGGGCGCGGGGCAGGGTTACGCCGCCGGCTCGATCTGGACCAGGCCCCCGGGCGACGGGCGCGTCGTGGTCCGGGGCGAGCGCCTCACGTAGTTGAGGCCCCCCTCGATGACCCGCTCCCGCAGGTGCTCGAAATCGGTCCATCGGAAGAGCGAGGGCTCGAGATAGCAGGCGAGGGCGCACTTGTTGCAGGACTCGTAGGTGCTCCAGTCGAACCGGTTCCAGAGCTCACGGACGTCGACCTCCCAGACCGGCAGGCTTCCCTGGTATTCCTGCAGGACGTAGCAAGGCATCACAATGCGTCCGGAAGGATCGATGTTGATCGTGAGCCAGGGCTTGCACCGCCACGGCTTCCCCTCGTACCACGAATCGAGGATCGCGTCGAAGTACCCGACCGACTCCATGAGCGGGGCCCCGCTCTTGCGCAGGTCGCGCAGCCGCTCGATCGTCGGCCGAAGGCGAGCCCGGTCGGGCGACATCGGGTCCGCGGTGGTGTAATCGTAGGCGACCTGGACGGTCAGCCCGATATCCAGCCGTTCCGCCAGTTCGACGACCTTCACGGCGTGATCGAGGTTCTCCTTCGTGACCGTGTGGCTGATCAGCGTGGGGACCTCGGAGCGCGAGGCGCGCATGCCTTCCACCGCCCGCTCGAACGAGCGCGGGATCCCTCGCAAGCGGTCGTGCATCTCGCCGACGCCGTCGAGAGAGACGAACAGGAGATCGAGATGGGGGGCGACCTCCGGGAGCCGCCGCTCGAGGAGCCAGCCGTTGGTCACGAGCGACGTGTGGAACCGCGCATGGGCCTCGCGGAGGATCTCTCCGACGTCCCTGCGCAACAGCGGCTCGCCGCCCTCGAAGCCGAGGAACGACACGCCGGCGTGGGCGAGGGCCTCCATGATCCGGATCTCGTCCTGCAGCCCCAGGAGCTCCTCGTCCTCCCGGCGCCAGAACGGGCACATCTTGCATTCCAGGTTGCAGCGGTACAGGAGCTTGTGTCCGGCGATGACGGGCGACTTCTTTCCCGAGATGTTCCGGAGCGAGCGGTTCAAGCTGCGCAGGATCACCGGTTTGACGACCGCCATCGACCGCACCTACCCGAGAGGGACGCGGTCGACTTCGCCGGAGGAGCGACCGCGCCCGGGGACGCAAATCCTGAGAACGGCGGCTCTGGGGGGCTCCATCGCTGTCGGGTAGGTAGGCCCCGCCCTCGATAGAGTTTCTGTGGGGTCTCCGGAGGTGATCCTCCTCACCGTCGGAACCTTCTGCCCCCTGGAGGTCCGCGCCGTGCTCGGCGAAGGCGTCGAGCTCCTGGGCCCCAAGCGCCCCGCTCCGCGAGAGCAAGACGGAAGGCGTTACAGAGCCTGATAGGTAACGCTGCCGTGACGCGCAAGGGACCGGCGGGATCCAAGGCCGACGTTCGGGCTCCGCAGGACGAACCGTCGAAGACCCGGGGGCGATTCCCGTCGGTCGAGCGGGGTCTGGTCCGGATCTTCGGCCGGCCGTGGGGAGGTTCGCCCGGCTTCCTGCCTTCGACCTCTCCCGCAGGCCCGCCTGCCCAGGCGGACCCGCCCCCGGCGTCCCGAAGGGGCAAGCGCCGCTAGCCGAGCCGGCAGGGCTCCGCAGCGGCAGGGCCGCCGATCAGCGCTTCGTCGCGTCGGTCGGCTTGGCCGCCGGCAACAGCCGGTCGTACCGGTGGTCGACCGCGGAGACGAAGCCGCTCGCGGGCTCCTGCAGGATCTCGATCCCTTCGAGGTACTCCCGCATGGTGGGGAGGACCGGACGACGCGCGCCCTGATCGTCGGCCGGTCGTGGCGTCGATCCGCCGAGGGCGCCGAACAGCCAGCGGTCGGCGCCGGTCGCGAAGAGGAACGGATAGACGCGGGATTCCCGGCAGAGCGTCGCGAACAGGACGTCGGGTCGAGCGCCGACCTTCGGCGTCCCGGTGACCAGGACGACCTGGTCCGCTGCCCGGCCCTGGTATGGCGGGAGGCGGCCCGGGTCGAGGATCGTCCGGTGGACGACGACCCCTCGCTGGAGCAGTCGACGCTGGGAGAACGGCAGGCCGAGCGGGCCGACCAAGTGCCCACCGCGGCTCGGGTCGGTCGCGGCGAACGGTCGAAGGACGAGCTCCGAAGCGGCCCACCACTGGTGCGGCGACAGCGGGGCCGAGGGTGCGGCCGCCTCGCTCTCACCGGGGTCTCCACCGCCGAGCCCGTGCGGGTAGGCTAGCGTGCCGTCAAAGCCGGCGACGTGGCACCAGAGCCCTTCGTAGTCGAAGTAGACCGGGATCGCCGGTCCGTCGGCGGCGACCGTCGTGACCGAGGGAGGGGCCGCGAGATGGCCGGCCTCCAACTTCCCGACGAGCCGCTGGAGCTCGGGCGCCTGGCGGTGGAACAGCACGGCGAGGACGACCTGCGTCCCGCGCCAGACGACCACCGCGCTCTGCTCCTCCGAGAGCAGCTGGACGAGCTCGTCGAAGCGGTCGGCGAACGGACGGGCGAGGAGGAAGGAGACGAGCGGACGGCCGAAGGCGACCGGATGCGGGACGTACCGGTCGCGGAGCCACCCCTCGTCGTACGCCCGCCGACGGATCGCGTGGTACGTAGAGCGCGGCACGTCGATCAGGTGCAGTCGTTCGCGTTCCCGGTCGGGGCGGGCCGCGAGCAGCACCGCGATGACCCGGGCCTCCGCGTCGGTCAGCCCGCGCACTGGCCTACCTCCCCCGCGAGGCGACACCGTAGCATGGGGTCCAGCTACGGCAGCCTCCCCCGAAACTTCGCTTTAAGAACCGCCCCCGTGT
>JASHYQ010000046.1 GCA_030042955.1 Thermoplasmata archaeon | reverse complement strand
GAGCTTCTGGCCCCGAACGAGCGTGTTCATCGCGTCGATCGTCGAGATCCCTGTTTGGATGAACTCGCTCGGCCCCTCGCGCGAGTACGGGTTCATCGCGTTCCCGACGATCTCCAGCCGGGTCTCGCTCACGATCCTCGGCCCGCCATCCTTGGGCTCCCCGAGACCGTTAAAGACGCGTCCCAGGAGCTCGTCCGAGACCGCGAGGGTCGCCACCTCCCCTAGGAACTTCACCGTGGTCGCCTCGATGTTCATCCCCATGGTCGGGCCGAACACCTGGACGATCGCGAGCCCCTTGCGCGAGTCCAGCACCTGACCCTGTCGCCGCTCGCCGTTGGGAAGGGAGATCTCGACGATCTCGCCGTACGCTGCGTTCGTCACGTCCCGGACGAACAGGAGGGGGCCCGCGACGCGCTCTACCGTTCGGTAGTCGACGGGAACCTCGGTGGCCGGCCTCGCGGGCGCAGTACCCTTGGCCGCCACGGCTCTAGGTCCCCCCGCCCGCGGCGATTTCACCGACCGCCTGGCCCATCTCGAGTTCGAGCTGGTTGAACTGACCCTCGAGCTCCGTCTCGGGGATCCACTTCATGCGGGAGAGCTTGGTCCGCACGGGAAGACCCTGGAGTTGGGCGACGGTCGCGCCCTTGCCGATCGCCTCCTGCTCGCGGTCCGCGAACGAGAGGATCGCGCGGAGCATCCGGTACTGCTTCTGGATCGAGGTGTACGTGTCGACGTCGTCGTAGGCGCTCTGCTGGAGGTAATCCTCCCGAATCATCCGCGCGGCGTCGAGGACGGCCTTCTCCCGCTCGGGGAGCGCGTCGACCCCGACCAGCTGCACGATCTCCTGGAGCTCCGCCTCCTTCTGGAGGAGCTCGAGCGCCTTCTGGCGGAGGGGAACGAACTCCTTCGAGAGGTTGGCACGGAACCAGGGCTCGAGGTCGTTGATGTAGAGCGAATAGCTCTGCAGCCAGTTGATGGAGGGGAAGTGGCGACGGGAGGCGAGCGAGGCATCCAGCGCCCAGAAGACGCGGGTCACGCGGAGCGTGTTCTGGCTGACCGGCTCCGACGTGTCACCGCCGGCCGGAGAGACGGCGCCGACGACCGTGACCGAGCCGATGCGGCCATCGGGCGAGAGCGTTACCACCCGGCCGGCTCGCTCGTAGAATTCGGCGACACGACGCCCGAGGTAGGCGGGGTAACCTTCCTCGCCGGGCATCTCCTCGAGCCGGCCCGAGATCTCCCGCATCGCTTCGGCCCACCGGCTGGTCGAGTCGGCCATCAGGGCGACATCGTAGCCCATGTCCCGGAAGTACTCGGCGATGGTGATCCCGGTGTAGACGCTCGCTTCTCGCGCCGCCACCGGCATGTTGGACGTGTTGGCGATCATAATCGTCCGTTCCATCAGCGGGCGCTTGCTCTTCGGGTCGACGAGGGTCGGAAACAAGGTGAGCAACTCGGTCATCTCGTTGCCGCGCTCGCCGCAACCGACGTAGACCACAACGTCGGAGTCGGCCCATTTCGCGAGCTGTTGCTGGATGACCGTCTTCCCACTCCCGAACGGTCCAGGGCAACAGGCTGTCCCTCCCTTCGCCACGGAGAAGAAGCTGTCGATGACCCGCTGGCCGGTGATCAGGGGAATTCCGGGGGCGAGCTTCTGCTGGACCGGGCGCGGGATGCGGACGACCCACTTGTGGCTCAGGTAGAGAGGCTGAGTCCCGGTGGCCGTCTTGACCGACCCGATCGGCTCGCGGATGGTGTAGCTGCCGCTCGCGAGCTCGCTGACCGTCCCTTCAATCCCGGGCGGGACCATGATCTTGTGCAGGATGAGGGGGGTCTCCTGCACGGTGCCGAGGATCGCACCGGAGGCGACGGCCGTCCCGGGGGAGACGACCGCCGTGAACTCCCACTTGGCCGTCTCGTCGAGGGGGGGCACGACCACCCCTCGGGTGATGAAATCCCCGCGGCTCCTTTGGATGACGTCGAGCGGGCGCTGGACGCCGTCGTAGATCGACTTGAGGAGCCCCGGGCCGAGCTCGACGGAGAGGGCCTGGCCGGTGTTCTCGACGGGGTCCCCCGGGCGTATTCCCGTGGTGTCCTCGTAGACCTGAACGGTCGCGGTCCCGCCGACCAGCCGGATGATCTCCCCGACAAGGCCGAGCGAGCCGACGCGCACGACGTCGAACATCTTCGCGCCCTCGAGCCCTTCGGCGAGCACGACCGGACCGGAAACGCGCCCGACGACTCCCATCGATCGCTCTCCCGCTAGCTCGACACGGCGAGCGTAACGCCGAGGACGCGCTTCGCGAGCGTGTTGATGCTTTCGACCTCGAACTCACCGGTCGGGGTCGGCACGAAGACGACCAGGGGCGCGAGGGACGCATCGGCGTGGGCCCGCTGCGCGTCCGAGAGATGCGCCCGGATCGACTGGCTCGCGATCACGAGGTTGTACTTCCCCTCGCTCATCACGCGCTGGAACTCTCCGACCGAGGTCTCGGGCGTGACTTCGACAACGTCCTTGAGGCCAATCAGACGGAAACCGATCGCGAGCTCCCGCTCGCCCAGCACCACCGTACGACGCGGCTCGTCGACCTTCCCCGTCACGGCGGCCCCGGCGGGGTTCCTGCCTATTTAACACCTGCTCCGGCCGCCGTCCGGAGGCCCCGCCTCGGCACGAATTCTCGGGCGAAGCGCGGTGGGAGTGTCGACCCTGGCACTGGAGCCTGGGGCCGCTAGACCCGGCGGCTCCGCCCCTCACTTGTAGACGGAGCGGTGGACGTGGTTCTCGTCGTCCGTGATGAGGATGCACTCGCCCTCGCACTCGAAGAGGCACGCCTCGCAGACGATGCACTCCGGTCCGTTGATGGCGAGCGACTTCTCGCCGCGGAACTGGAACTTCGCGGCGACCGCGGGGTCGTCGACCACGTCCGGTAGCTCCGCGCGGGGACGCAGGTCGAAGACGTTGACGGGGCAGACGTCCTTGCAGTGCGAGCAGCCGGTACACTTCGCGATGTCGATGTCGACCAGGACCATCGCGCTCTCGGCCCCTCCCATCATGACGGGCTATTACGGTTACGAGTTGGGGCGGAGGAGGGACGGGCGCGGCGCGGCAACCCTTAAGAACGGGGTCCTATCTCGACCCGACCCCCCGATGCGGCCCCTCGACGTCCTGCAGCAGAGCCTCCACAAGCGCGTCTTGGTGGAGATGAAGGGCGGGCGCTCGTACCGCGGCGTGCTGGATGCGTTCGACCAGCACCTGAACCTCGTCCTCTCCGCCGCCGAGGAGGTCGTGAAGGACCAGGTGACCCCGCACAGCGGGATCACCCTCGTGCGCGGCGACTCGATCGTCTACATCTCACCGTAAGGAGCGAACCATGGGAAAGGGCACACCGTCGCGCCGGGGCGGCAAGATCGTCCACATCATCTGCCGGCGCTGCGGCCGCCACTCCTTTCACCGCCAGCAGGGCGTCTGCGCCTCCTGCGGGTTCGGCGACACCGCGCGGCGCCGCAGCTACAACTGGGCGAAGCTCAAGTAGCTCGGCGGCGAGGGCGCGAGACCCACCGGTCGCCCGCGAGGCTGAAGCGCAGGGGGCGGGTCACCGCTCGGGAGATCCCGATGCGAGGACCCCGAATCACCGGCTCGGTTGGGGTCGTCCCTCGAGGCTTGGTGACCGAGATCCGTCCGTGCCGGCCCACCCGCTCTCCGTCGTCGGCGACCGTGAGACCGAGGACTCGGCAGAGCCGGCCCGGTCCCGAGGGGTTCGCGTCGGCCGGGACCAGCGGACGGCCGGCGCGAAGGAGCACCGCCTCGCCCGGCCGCGTGACCAGATTCGCGCAGACGACCTGGTGAATACGGTACACGTACAGGGTCCCGGGGGGACCGAACATCGACCGATTGCGACGGGTCGGACCCCGGTAGGCGTGGTTCGCCGGGTCGTTCGCCACGTAGGCCTCGACCTCGACCAGCTGGACCGAACGCGCCCCGCCGGGCGCTCGGACGGTGACGACCGCGCCCAGGAGCTCCTTGGCGACCCGGGTCGTGGGACGGTCGAAGAACGCCCGTCCGAGCGGTCGCCGGTTAGAGGATCTCGCCACGGTCCACGACCGGCACTCCGTCGACAGCGACCGTCGCCTCCCCGATCGTAACCCAGGAGAGAAACCGGCACCGGTTGGTCCCGCCGTACGCCGTGTTCCCCCCGATGGCGAGCGTGACGGTCCCCGCCTCCGCGTCCTCGGCCTGCGGCACTCCGGGGGCCAGCGCGGGGTTGAGGCCGACCGCGCAGAGACCGACCACCTCGCGTCCCTTTGGGGCATGCCCGAACTCGAGGTCGAACGAGTCCCCGCCCGCGTGGTACCAGTAATTCTCCAATCGTCCTCGTACGAGGTCCCATTCCCCGCCGTCGACCCGGCCTCCCGCGAGGAAGCTCGGTCGGTTCGCGAGGGCGGTCCCCTCGGTCGCCTTCTCGTCGACGGCGACCGCCACGAGGCCGGCGGGCTCGGTAGCGATGGGAGCGTGGGGAGGACGGTCCGTCGGTCCGACCGTGCCGTCATCCACCCAGGGGGTCCGGCGACGCAGGCGCATCCGGACGTCGGTCCCGTTCGCGGCGGTCAGGTGGAGCTCGGTGCCGCGCGCGAGAGCTCGGCTGACCCGCGCCCCGTCCGCCCGGATCCGTTTCAGGTCGGCCGCGGCGATTCCCTTCAGGAGCTGGTTGCGCCAGAGCGCGCCCGGTACTCCCCAGAGCTCTCCCTGCTCGTCCGACGCGTAGCCGAGGAGGCACCGGATTCCCCGGACACCAGCCGCGCGGCTCAACCGGGACCACTCCTCGTCGACCTCGCGGAACGGGGCGAGCTGGGTCGGAGGGAGGCGGTGGAACCGGGGACGGTCGGCAGGCCCGGCGAAGTAGACGACGGCGTCCGCTCGGCGCACGGCGGCTCGTAGCCCCTCGGGGAGGCCGGACCAGGCCCGCGTCGTCGGGGCGAGGTCGAGGCTCCGCCAGAACGCAGCCTCATCCTCCAGGAAGAGGGAGGCGCGTCCTCCGCGACGCCGCGCTTCGGTGACGCACGCCGTCGCCCAGGTGAGGGTGTGGTTCCACGAGACGACCACGAGTTCCTCGCCCCGGCGAAATCGCAAGGCGCGCTCGACCAACGCGCGGGCAATGGTCGCAGGGTTCGCGGCCTCCCGCAGCATTTGCAAGGGCATAGGAGACCCCGATTAAGGATTCAGGCCGGCGCGTACCCGTCCAACCAAGCCGGGAGCGTCCGTCGGGGACTGGGCGAGCGCGCGCGCGACCTCCTCGATCAGCCGACCGGCGTCGTCGAAGGGGGGCCGGAACCCCGGAGCGGGGCCCCCGGTCGGGAAGTTTGCCCAGCCTCCTCTCCTCTCGGCGGCCCGCCGAACGACGGCTCGGACCCTCCGCCCGCGCGCGAAGTCCCCCAGGTCTCGACGCAGGTCCGAGGGAAGTCGCTCGCGCTCGGCCTCGAGCCACGCGACGATCTTCTCGGGTCGGTGGCGGCGCCTGGCCGGACCCCGGCCCACCACCCCGTTGAAGTACAGGAACGGGCCGCCCACCTCGAGAGCTTCCAGCAGGGTTCGACTCCCCGTCACGACACGGACGTCCGCTCCGGCAAATCGTGCCTCCCACGCCTCCTTGGAGAGCGGCCGGTCCAAGACCTCGACTCCGCGTCCACACGGCGCGACCTTCCACGGCCGCGGCGTGCGGATGAGGAGCCGCATCGCGGGTTCGACCGGCGTGAGGCCGTCGATGACCGCAGGGGCGATCCGTTCCGCGCTCGACGGGCTCGCGTACCAGACCCACTCGCGAGCCCGCGGGCCTTCTCGGACCCCCGGCCCCGGCCGGAACCGGTGCGGCCAGAGCGGTCCCGTCTGCACGGCCGCCGGGAACTCCCGGGCGAAGCCCGGGTCCGGTCGGAAGGTCGCGAACACGTGCAGGACGTTCGGTCGGTTGAAGGCACGGAACCGCTCGAACGCCTCACGGAACCGGGTGCGCTCGCCGGCCACCGCGGACGCACGCAGGCGAGCGGGGAGCGCGCGGCTCGGGACGCCCCCCTCTCGCAGCCGCTCCCGGTCCTCCCGAGCGAGGGAGAGGGTCCGGGCGAACTCCTCGAGACTGACGTGGACGGTCGAATCCGTCCCGTAGACCCGTTCGACCTCCTTGGCCTCGTCGGCCCACGGGCCGGGGCGGCCCATCGCCCCCGGCCGACCCGGGGCCGCGCTGATCCCCCACGCCGGAGTGACCGTGAGCGCGGCGGGAGCTCGGGGGTCGAGCCGGTCGACGCGCTCGAGAGGGGTCGGCCAATCCCACGGGCCGGCGACCTCGCGGGGGAGCGGACGACCGCCGCATCGGTAGAGCCGCGGGACCCAGCCGGCCGACGCAAGGCGCCGGCCGGCCGCGAGGGTCTCCTCGATGTCCCCGAGCCCTCCCCCGATGACGGCGGGGAACAGGTAGACGTCGAGCCGGCCAGGGTCGACGGGTCCGCTACGCGACGGGGCGGTAGAGCGTCCAGGTCGAGAGCGCATCGTGGAATCCCTCCCGCTCGAGCGCGGCCCGGCCCCGGGTGTTGTACCGAGGGACCGAGGTCATGATCCGGAGGGCGCGGCGCGCCCCGCACCAGGCGACCGCGGTCCGGAGGAGCTCCGCGACCAGGGCAGGGTCAGCGGACTCGGCCACGATCGGGTCGTTGAGGTGAGCCGCCTCTCGGCCGGGGGCCCAGGTCGCGACGGCCATCGCCTCGGGTCCTGACCCCCGGTCCACGACCCAGGCACTGGTCTCGCTCTCGAAGATCCGGTCGGTTTGTCGGGTCCCCCCGAGGAGGTGGGCCGGAACCGGTAGAACCTCCTGGACCTCCGACGGGGTCTGACGGCGGGCGATCGCCACCAGGGTATCGTTGTCCTGGGGGTCGAACCGGCGGACCCCCGACGGGAGCGCCGTCCGCTCGGCTCCGACCTCCTCGGGATGCTCGCGGACCATGAACGCAGCCTCTCGGAGGGGCCGGTATCCCAGCCGTTGCTCGTACAGGGTCCGGGCCGGGGTGTTGTTGGCGAGGACGTCGAGCACCAGGTAGCGTCGATGCATCCGCTGGGCGATCTCGGCCGCCCGCTCGAGAAGAGACCGGGCGTGGCCGCGGCGACGGGCCGTTGGGTCGACCACGACCATGCTGAGATAGACCGAATGGGCGGGAAAGGTGAGCAGGGTCGTGCCGGCCAGATGGCCGTCCTCCTCGAAGATCAGCAGCCGGAAGACCGGTCGCCCGATGAGCCGCAGAAAGCCGAAGGCGATCCGGGCATCCCATCGGGAGACCCGCCGGACGACCCGGAAGAACGCTTCCGGGCGCGTTCCCAGCAGCGCCTCCTCCTCGGGGAACTGGGTGGTGAGCAGGCCCACCATCGCGGAGGCGTCCCGCGTCTGAAAGTCGCGGATCACCCTCCGTCTTCCTCCTCGAAGGAGAGCGCGATCGCCCCCTCGAACAGGGCCCGGAGGGTCGGAGCGGGGTGGTCGGGCGTGAGCTCGGGGAGCGGAAGGCGCGCGCCCCGGTCCAGTTCTTCGTCCGAGAGCTGCGAGCGGGCGGCGAGGAGCGCCCCCTGGACGAACGGGTCGTCGAGCCCATGCGGGAGGCGTCCGAGCGCCTGCACGACCGCGTCGAACAGGCGTGTCTCGGCGTCGGAGCGGAGGGTGTCGGGCTCCCCCTCCGAGGCGGTCGGCGCGCTGGTCGAGCAGGGACCGGAGCGCAGCAGGTGCACCAGTTCCTCTCGGGCCCCGTCGTCCCCGAGACGGCCGAGCGCCCAGACCGCGGCGAGCCGGACCTCCGACGCCGGGTCGGAGAGTTCCTCGCGGATGCGCGGGGCGGCGGCGTTGAGCCCGAGGCTCCCGAGAGCGTACGTGGCGCCTCGACGGGGCCAAGGGTGGGGGTCCCGGAGCCGCTCGAGGAGCACGCCGAGGTCTTCGGGCGTGCCGACGAGGCCGAGCGCCACCGCCGCGGCCCCCCGGACCGGCCAGGCGGGGTCGGTGAGCGTGCGGAGGATCACGGGCCGCGCCTCGGGACCGCCGAGCTCGCCGAGCGCATGGACCGCACAGACCCGGATCCAGTGCTGCGGGCTTTCCACCGCCGCCATCACCGCGGGGAGCGCCGACGGGTCCCCAATCCGTCCAAGGGCGACCAGGACCGACGGCTTCTCCCAGGTCTCGGGCGTCGCGAGCAGTTCGAGGAGCCGGGCGACGGCCACCCGGTCGCGGTACCGGCCCGCGAGGACGGCGGCGGCGGCCCGCACCCGACGCGACGGGTCGTCGAGCATACGTCGCACGGCCGGCAGCACCTCCGGAGCCCCTCCGCGGGCGAGGCCGAGGACGGCCTCGCGGCGTACCCGGTCGGAAGGGTCGGACAGGATCTCTTCGAGCGCCGCCCGGGCTTCGGGCGTGCCGATGCGACCGAGGGCCCGCGCTACCGCGGGGCGGACCTCGGCGCTCGGGTCCTGCACGAGGGCGGCGAGCGCGGCCACCGACGCCGGGTCCGCGAGCTTCGCGAGCGCCTCCGCGGCCTTCGCCCGCACGTGGGCTTCCCGGTCGACGAGGGCGTGTTCGAGGGCGCCCCGGCTCTCCGGACGGCCCGTGGTCCCGAGCGCCTCCGCGACGCACGCCCGTACCGCCGGGTCCGGGTCGTCCAACGCGGTCGCGAGCGTGCTCGCGGCCCGCGGGTCGCCGAGGATGCCGAGCGCGATCGCCGCGGTCTGGCGGATTCCCGCGACCGGGTCGCTCAGGGCGACCAGGAGCGGGGTCAGGTCCTCTACGTGGCCACGGAGCACGGTCTCGCGAAGCGCGGCCGCCCGATGCGACGGCGGCGGGGAGGGTTCCGGCGTCTGCCTCCGACGGCGGCGCGCCTCGGGCTTCGAGGAGCGGGCCGGGCGACGTGTGCGCGGGGCCACTTGGAGTACACCCAGCGTGGGGCTAAAAGGTCCCCCCGGTACCGGCGTCCGCCGGGAGGAACCCCTGCGCCATCCCCTCGGGGGAACGGAAGCGGGCCCGCTCCGGTCGGGGCTCCGCCCTCCACCGCTCCAGCAGCGCGTCCCGCTCGACACCGAACGGAGCGAGGAGCGTCTCGGCCTCGCGGGCGAGGAGCTCGAGGTAGGCGCCCGGGTCGTACCGTTCGTTGCCCTCGAGGAGCTCCTCCGGTCGGACCCGGTCCCGGTACGACCGGCTCGTCCGGTCGAGGATGACGAACCGTACCGTCTGGCCCGCGAGCCGCTCCGCGCCGGCCTTCCCGAGCTGGCGCAGCGCCGCGACCGAGTCCGTGAAGGTGACGAACTCCTCCCCGGCCTTCCCGAGCCGATGCGCGACCACCAGCTCCTCTACGGGCCAGGTGCCGCTCGCCACCTGTTCGGCGAACCGGTCGGCCCGTCGGAGCGCCCGCGGCAGGAGGGCCCGGAACTCTTCCGGGGAGCGGGCGGCTCGGAAGACGTCGAGCAGCTCGCCCTCGAACCGGCGGGCGAGCGTCGTCGTGTCGTGCCGGCGGGCTCCGACCCCCCGGAGCTTGAACTCCCCCCGCTCGTAGAGCCCGTAGTACCGGTTCGGCACGCCGAGCCCGTGCGTGACGGACGGCAGGAAGACGATCCAGCGGTACCGCCCCTCGTAGCCGAGCGGCAGGTCGCACCGCTCGCTCATCCGCCGAGCGAACGCCTCCGCGTCGGGCGGGTGCTCCGGGTCGACCGGCGCGAGCCAGAGCGAGTCGACGATCCCGTGGACGATGCGGTACCCCGCGGCCTCGGACGCCGGGACGAGACCGGCGAGGAGCTCGCGGGCGTAGGCGTTGATCGCCTCGTGGCACTCGATCCGCCCGAACCGGGCGTTCCGGTACCCTTGGTAGCCGAAGGCGGTCACCAGGATCCACTTCAGCATCTTGACGCGCCCCGTGAGGCGCGCCCGCTCCAACGGGGGAAGCGTCGGGTTCTTCAGGGCCGCCTTGTAGGCGAGGCGCCGGGTGAGGAGCGGCTCGAGCGTGCGGGGGATGAGCCCGACCTCCCGCGTGCACGAGCGGTAGCCGAGCCCCGGCGCGCGGAGCGGGCTGTTCGGGCAGCACCGGCACTCGAGCGTCTCGGCGGAGAGGTTCTTCCGGACCATGATGTGGGGGAAGAGGCTCGCGAAGTCGAACTCGTCCACCGGCCCGAAGACCCCGACCGGCGGGACGAAGATCACGCCCCCCCGGTCGGCGGGGACCAGCCGGTCGGCCCGTCGGAACGACTCGGGGCGGTTCTTCTTCCACGGGACGTGGACCCCGCGACGCAGGGCCTCCGCCATCTCCATCGCGGTGAAGCAGGTCCCCGGCGATTGGCGGACGACCGTGGAGAGCGAGAGCCGCGAGAGCCGGGCCGCGTCGACGAGCCCCGCGAGCTCCGCGTCGCGGAAGAGGAACGAGTTCTCCCGGTCGAGATGGAAGCGCCCGGGCAACGGGTAGGTCGCCGAGCGGTAGAGCACCTGCCCGTACGTCTCGAACGAGCGGGCGGCCCGGGTAGGGCGGAACCCCGTCGGCTCCCGGCCGAGGAGGAACTCCTCCGGTCCGAGCCCGACGGCCGCGGCCCGCCGGTAGAGCCACGGCAGGTCGAGCGC
This sequence comes from Thermoplasmata archaeon, assembly GCA_030042955.1. Taxonomy (GTDB): domain Archaea; phylum Thermoplasmatota; class Thermoplasmata; order Lutacidiplasmatales; family UBA184; genus Lutacidiplasma. Next base: position 1,030 of record JASHYQ010000046.1, on the reverse strand, counting down.
GTCGCCCCCCTCGGTCAGGAGGACGTCCGGGTCCGTCCGGGCGAGCTCGCCCACGAGCGCGCGGAGGAGGTCCTCCTCAGGCCCGTCGAGCGTCGTGTCCCCGAGCCGGACCGCGGCGACCCGTCCCTCCGCCGGGGGCAGGTGGCCGCGATGCGGTCCCTCGAGCGTGACGCGGAGCTGGGCGACCCGGAGCGGCGGGAACTCGTAGTGGATGGTCTCCGCCGGTTCGGTGGCGGAGATCGCCGCTCCCCGGCCGACGACGGGAGCGAACGGGTACAGTCCGTGCGCTAGATGGTAGAGCTGCGGCGGCGAGAGGTCGACGTCGAACAGCTGGTACCGGACGAACCCACCCATCTCGTCGACCGACCGGGCGAGGGCGCGACGGGCGGAGTTGCGGGTCGGGACGACCTCGAGGACCGTCCGCGGCCGCCGGTCGAAGATCGACGGGCGGAGGACGAGCCGGCGCACCCGGTCGACGGTCGGACGGCCGCTTAGACGGGGCAGGAGCTCGTCGAGGTCGGTCCGGGCGCCGGCCACGAAGAACGGGGGACGGAACTCGACCGCGGTGCGGTGGACCCGCCCGCTCCCGCGGTCCTTCGTCCAGAGGGCGACCGAACGGCCGTCCGCGCTCTCCGTGATGTCGAGGAGCCAACCGTCCGGCGTGGGCGAGTCCCCCACGGTCGGCTCTAGTGCCGGGGAGGTCGCGCGAGCTCGTCCGGCGGCACGCGTCGGGCGAGGTCGAGAAGGACGGAGAGGAGGATCGATTCCAAGAGGTCCGGGCTCCCGACGTACGTCGCCTGGGCGACGTACCGTCGGGCCCCGAGCCGGAGCGTCTCGAACGCCGCCCGCTCCTCGGGGGTCGTGAGGAGGCGCCCGAACTCGTCCCAGCGTTTCAGCCGTTCCTCGAGCGCCTGACGGTACGTCGGGACGGTGCGCCCCACGCGATCACCTCCCCGGCGGCTCCGCCGCCGAACTCCTCGATGCCACGCTGCCCCGGGGCCCGCTCCACGAGCGCGAGGCGGTCGTCGTC
>JASHYQ010000045.1 GCA_030042955.1 Thermoplasmata archaeon | reverse complement strand
AGCCTCGGTCGCGATCGAATCACGGACCCTGGCAAGGTAGGTGGTCAAGTCCCGCTCGCGCAATTCGGCGGCGGCCTCTACCGAGAACCCCTGGGGGATGTAGCCCACCCGGAGGTCGTGGGCGGCGGTCTGGTCGCTGATGATATCGGGAACGACCCCCCGGCGTGCGAGTTCGGGGTAAACGTCCGCTGCGTTGGCCTCCAAGCCGACGGACCTCGCCTGGCGGGCCGCGGTCGCCTCGCGGACCTGCCGAAGCGCGTCGTCAAGGTCGGTCGCCTGAACGTCCAGGTAGCGGTAGTCGAGTCGGCGGCGGATCGCTCGTGGGTCGACATCCACAATCAGCGAGGCACCGCCCAGGAGGGTGACGGCGAGCGGTTGGGCTCCGCCCATCTCGCCGAGCCCGCTCGAGAGCATCCATCGTCCCGTCAGGTCCTCCGCGTGGAACTCGAGGCGGGCGAGCGACGCGAGGGTCTCGTAGGTACCTTGGAGAATCCCCTGGGTGCCGATATAGATCCAACTCCCGGCGGTCATTTGACCGAACATCGTGAGGCCCCTGGCCTCGAGGTCCCAGAACACCTCCTCGGTCGCCCAGCGAGGAACGATGTTCGCATTGGCTATCAGGACCCGCGGTGCGTCCGGGTGCGTCGGAAACACCCCGACGGGCTTGCCCGATTGGATGAGCAGGGTCTCATCGTCCCGCAGGGTGCGCAGGGTCTCGACAATGCGGTCAAACGCGGTCCAACTGCGGGCCGCCTTCCCGCGTCCACCGTAGACAATCAGGTGATCCGGGTCGCGGGCGACCTCGGGGTCGAGGTTGTTCATCAACAGGCGGAGCGCGGCTTCCTGAGGCCACCCCCGGCACGAGATCGTGCTGCCCCGGGGGGCTTGGACCCGACGGGGGCCTGCAGGGGATTCCACCATCAAGCGCCGCCACGTACTCGCCGCGTAAGTAGGCTTCCGCTGGGACGCCATCCGCAGCAGGGCCGGCCCACCCCGTCCCGAGCCGTCGCCGCCGGGCCCGTTAATCCAAGTGGGCGGTCCTCTGAGGCCAAGTCTATATCTCGGGCGAAGTCCCCTCTGCCGAAAGTGGGTGCCGCCATAGCTCAGCGGTAGAGCGGCTGATTTGTAATCAGCAGGTCGGGAGTTCGATCCTCTCTGGCGGCTGCCCGACCTGCGGTTTGCCTCTCGGCTGCGCGACCCCGACCAGCGCCCTCCTTGGGGGTTACCCCAAGACATCGGGCGGGGTCGCTACGTCGGGATAAAGGGGGCCGTGTAGGTTCCGGAAACGTTGGCCTTGATACAGGGGCCAACCCCGACGCAGACCGCACCGAATTCATAGATGCCGCCCCCCGATACGAAGGAGCCGGAGCCGCTCGTCCCGTTGCCGCGGTATCCCGCTTGGTTCCCCGAGCAGCTCACGACCACGAAGTGGGTGAAGGACGGAGCCGACCAGTCGAAGCTGACGGTAGTGCCTTGTACGGTGTCGAGCCCCGTACAACGCACTTCGACATCGTAGATGGCCCCGTTGTGAACGGTGAATCCCTGGGGAACGGGGACCAGGACGAGAACGACCACCGTGACCGCGGCGACGCCGACGGCGATCGCCGTGATGCCCATACGTCGGCTCGTAGGCGCCGAGCGATCGGCCGGAGAGCGACTCGCCTTCGGCCGCGCTCCGTGCCGGCCCGACCGACGCCTCTCGACTACGACTTGGGTCACAAGCCCCAGCCCGAGTCCGAGCGCAATCACACCCGCAGCAAGAAGAGCGGCGCGAAACGCGTACTCACTACCCGTCAGGACGCACGGCGAGAACGACGAGGCCGGGGCTACCGAGCACCCGCTCCCGAAAAGCGAGAGCGCGAGCCAAATGAAGGCGACTCCGACCGTCAGCGGGGCGACAGCGAGCCGGATCAGGACGTCGTGGAGTTCGTCCTCCATCGCGAATCGTTCCGGACCATGGGCGTAGTACACCGAAATACAAAGCGGAGACCCGAGGTGCGAGGGGCTGGCCGGTTCTCACTTCACCGTTGGTGGGTCCGTCAGGCGCGGCGAAGGTCCGCCGGCGCTGCGCTCCCAAAATGCTTCCGGAAGTCGGCGAGGACATCCTCGATCCCGTCTCGACGGGCAACGAAGGCCAGGTACTCCTCGTCCAGCTGGTCGCCGTATTCTGACAGCAGGATTGTGACGTGACGAAGGATCTCGTCCCGCCACCTCTTGGGTCCCTGCCAGTACTTCAGTTCGGCTAGTCGGTACACGATAAGGTCCTCGGCCCCCGCCACCAGGGCCGGCCCGTAGGGCGTTTCGACCCTCCGAAGCTTCAACCGGCTCGCAACCAGCCTCGTACCGAGGAGGTCCGCGTCGATCGCCCAGTCCGCCCTCCGCCACAGCCTCCCAGTGGGAATGAAACCCCAGCGCCGGAGGACCTTCTCAGCCGGAGGTCGGGGAGTCACGAGGTCGATATCTTCCGAGACGGTCCGCCCCTCGGTCTGCACCTCGATCGCCGAACCCGCGACGATAACGACCTCGTTTCCGGTGTCCCGCCAGAGCAGGGCGGCTATCACGAGGATCTTTCCCGGTTTCGAGGACTCCCCTTCGACGGCCCGCTCGA
>JASHYQ010000044.1 GCA_030042955.1 Thermoplasmata archaeon | reverse complement strand
GGTTCGCCTATCCCGCCACGATCTACGGGTCGGCCCCTCTCTACCGGGAGGCGGGGCTGCCCCTTCCGCAGGCGCGCGTCCTGCACCGCAATCCCTCGGCGTTCGGCCACGCCCAGGGGATATCGGTCCTTGGCGGGGAGGTCGAGGTCGGAATCGACCCCCGGGGGGACGGCCGTCTGCCCCTCCCGACCTACGGGGGAACGCCTTACCGCGTTCCGACCCTCGCGTTCCGGCGCACGCGCCGCCGCTGATGCATCAACCTCCCGGGCCCGAGAGAATTTGACTAAGTACCCACTCGAATCCGAGCAAAGCCACGGTGAGTCTCCTACGGAATCGTCCGCGGGGTCTCCCCGTTCAAGGTCGTGCTCCACCGGCATCGGGCAGGATCAGGTCATCAATTCGGTTGTTGGGGGTCAGTTACCGGACCCAGCTTGAATGTACTAACAGCAAGGCAGGCTGAGGGTTGCCAACCCCCCAGGACAGGCCCTACCGAACTGCCTCGTAATGGAGCAAAATTTCCCTGTCCTCTCCGGGCTTCGTCTCGATCAGTTTGAGCGTGCACTGGGCGTTCATCGGCCCCCAGTACCGAGGGCCCTTCCCGTACACGACAGGCATGACAAAGAACCAGTAGTCGTCGGCGAGATCGCGGCTAAGGCACTCGCGAACCACCGCGGGGCCCCCCTCTAGAATGATGTTCCCGCCTTTCTCGCGCCTCAGTTTAGCCAAGATCCGAGCGAGATCTCCATGCAGGACTCTTGAGTTTTCCCAGTCGGTCGACTTGAGGCGATGGGAGAGGCAGATCTTCTCCACGCGGTCAAGATAACGTCTGTATTCGAGGAGCCACTTCGGCTCGCCGGGCTTTCGGGCCTTTTCGCTCCACGTCCGCTGGTGACCTAGGAAGGATCGTCGGCCCATGATGACCGTCGTGACATCGTCGAATCGGTCGTACCACATATGGCGGAAGAGTGCGTTGACTTCCGTCGTTGACCGGTCCGACCCCGGATACTTCGGGAACTCGCCGCGGCCGTCCAAGGTCATGTACACGTTCGCCGTGATTTTTCGCATCTTCTCGTCCCCCGAACTTTCGGAGCCGCGCAGAACCCCTATGGCACCGGATGCCGCGAATGCATGTACGAACAGACATATATCTCTTTAGGCATACATTCTCTGTGGCCGATGTCTTTCGACTCCTTGCGGAGCCGTCTCGGAGGCACCTTCTCGAGGCCCTACGTGACGGGGAGCGGTCCGTCAACGATTTGGTCAACCGCACCCACATGTCCCAGCCCTCCGTATCGAAGCAGCTGCGCATCCTCAGGGACTCGGGTGTGGTCTCCCTCCGCGCGGCGGGCCGCCGACACCTATACTCCGTCCGGGGGCAATCGCTCCGGGAGGCGTCCGAGTGGCTTTCCTACTACGAACACTTCTGGCAGGAGGGCCTGAGCCGAATGGACGAGGTCCTCCGGCAAGAGCCCCGCCCGAGGCCACGGAGAAGGCCATGAGCCAGCCCAACGAGTCCGACGTCTCGATCCGGATCGAAAGGATCCTGCAAGCCCCTCCCGAGCGTGTCTTCCGCGCCTTTCTCGACCCCGACCTGATGCGTCTGTGGATCGCCCCGGATGATCTGGACATCGACCGGGTCGCCGTGGACGCTCGAGTCGACGGGCGCATCATGATATGGCATTCGCGCCACGGGGTGAGCACCGGAAGGTTCGAAGGACGCTTCGTCACGATCGATCCCCCCCGGGAACTCGTCTACCATTGGGCGTTCGTTGGCACGGAGCCGGAGAAGGGGGAATATTGGGACACAATCGTCAAGGTCCAGCTTCGTGCATGGGGCGACGGAGAGACACAGGTCACCGTCGTCCACGAGCGGTTGGCGGAGCTCCGCAGAGGGGCCCCCCACGTCCACCGCCGGCTCGTCCCTGGTTGGGAGAACTGCCTCGACAAGCTCGAACGTGCTGTCCGTGAAGTCCCCGGGGATTCGCGTTGACGCTCTGAAGTTCGACGCGGGAATAGTCGGGTGACCCCGCACTGGCCCGAGCGTCCTCCAGGGAGGGTGCCGCCAACTTACTTGCCACGAGGCGCTCGAGTCGAATCCGCTGCGACTACGGAGATGACCCAGCGGCTTCGCGAGTCCGCGTACAAAGGCGGGCGAGCGGATGGGCCGAAAATGGCGATTTCTTTGGCAAGATGGGCCCGAGGGGATTCGAGTGGGTAGCTAATCGAATCCCGTGGAGAGCCATCCGGCGGGATCACCGCGTGGTGGCCGTCTCGTTCCCAGTCTTCTCCAGGTTGGCGCGGTGAGCTGCACCCTACCCCTTCGGGACGGACCGAACCCGGGCCGTAGGTAGGACCCGCTCGAGCGGGGCTCGAGGAACGTTTCTTTGGAGAGTCCCGTCGGTCGAGCTTCGCGGGCCTCTCCCAAACGCGTCCGAGGTAGCGGATATCTCTCGTCCGTCAGTCGCAGGTGCAGGGCCGTCTCCGCGATGAGGGGGTTCTCGACAGCTCGGGTCAACGTGGCACTTAGAGGATTCTGAGCCGGACCGTCCGGGGGCCGCGGGAACCAGGGCCACTCTCC
>JASHYQ010000043.1 GCA_030042955.1 Thermoplasmata archaeon | reverse complement strand
GATCCGGCCAGCTTCGAGTCGAGACTTCTCGACCTGATGAGCGGACATCCCCAGCCGGTGTCGAAATCTCGCGAGGAGCTCCTCGCCTCGATGGCCCAGCGCTTCCTTGAGCTCACCCGCCGCGGCCCGGCCGTGCTGATCCTCGAGGACATCCCTCGCGCCGACCGGCCGTCTCTTGCCGCGGTGGAGTTCTTCGCGAAGGAGCTCGCCGAGCGACCGGTGTGGGTGGTCGCGACCGCACGGCCGCCGCAACAGCTTCCGATCGGCGAACGCGAGCACCTGGAGCGTTTCGAGCGGGCCACGGGCGCAACGCGGATCCTCCTCCGACCGTTCACCTCGGGCGAGGTCGCGGAGTACCTCAAAGAGATCCGGGCGACCCACGACTTTCGGCCCGCGGAGATCGAGCGCCTCCACTCCGAGTCCGGCGGGAACCCGTACCTGCTCCAACAGATCGACCTCGCGGAGCCGGTCGATCCGCGCGGAACGCCCCCTCGGCTACGATCCCTGCCCAGTGACGAAGCGCGGTTCGTCCTTGAGCTCACGGCGGTCCTCGGCGCCACGGTCCCCTTTCCGCTGCTGCTCCGGGCGAGCGGACAGGACGAGGAACTCCTCGCCGAGGAGATCGACCGGCTGGTCGCCCTTGGGTTCCTGACCGAGCGGTCCGGGGAGATCCTCGAGTTCTCCCAGGAACAGATGCGCGAAGAGGTCTACGGCCACCTTCCCGAGGAACGTCGGCGAGACCTGCACCAACGGGCCGGCGTGGCGCTCGAGGCGGACGGAGCGCTCGACGCGAGCCGGGTCTACGCCCTAGCGCACCACTTCGAGCTCGGCCGGGACGCCAAGAGGTCGGTCAAGTACGCGCTCCTCGCCGCGGAGATCGCCGAGAGAGCGTTGGCCCCGGAGTCGGCCTGGGAGCAGACGACCCGCGCGCTGGAGAGCCACCGCAAGCTGGACGCAGGCGACCTGGACGGGGAGGCAGACCTGGTCCTCGAGCTCGCCCGCATCACCGATGAGCTCGGGATCCTCAAGGAGGCGGAGGAGATCCTCCGGGAGTTCTTGCAGAGGACCGCCGGTGACTCCCGGCTCTCCGCGACCCGACGCGCGGCCATCGAGGTGCTTCTCTGCCGGGTCCTGGCCGCGCAAGGCAACCTACCGGCGACCGCCGAGATCGCGCGGAGGGTCCTCGAGACCCCGGGCCTCGCCGATCAGGGGCCGGTCCAGATCGGCGCTAACCACCATCTCGGCATGGTGCTCTACTACGAAGGCCGGTACGCCGAGGCCCTGTCCCACCACGACCGGGAGATCGAGCTCGCGCGTCGGGTCGACAACACCCAGCTTCTCGCCCGTGCCCAGATCTGGAGGATCGCGAACCTCCAGATGCTGGGCCGGATGGAGGAGGCCATCGCCGAGGCGCGCGAGGTCACGGCGGCTCGGGACCGCCTCGGCTCCGTCAAGGAGTCGGCACAGGCGCATCTCTTCCTCGGCGACATCCTGAGTGACGCTCGCGTGCCTCCGGAGGACCGGAGGAGCGCCGTGCAGGAGTACGCGACGGCGATCCGATTCTCGGAGCAGGCCAAGGATCCCCGCCGGATGGGCTGGGCGCTCTACCGGACCTCGGAACTCCTGCGGGAGGAGGGGCGCTTCGAGGACGCCGGCGAGGCCGTGGGTCGCGCGTGCCACCTCCTTGGGCTGGTCGGGGACCATGTCGGTCTGGCGGCCGCCATCCGGGCCCGGGGCAGCATCGCCATGGCCGTCCACGACCTCGACCGGGCCGAGGAGGACTTTCTCGAGGCGCTCCGTCTCCTGCAAGGGACCGAGAACACGCTCGAGGAGATTGACACGATCCTGCGGCTCGCCAGCCTCCAGGTGGCCCGCAAGGATTGGGAGTCGTCCCAGCGGTACGCCGCCGACCTCGCCCGGCTGGACCTCCCGCGGCTCCGCCCGGATCTCAGGGCCGAGTTCTCGGAGCTGGAGGAAGCGATCGGTCAGCAGAAGTCGAGGAGCTGACGAGCTCGGAGGGATTGGTCCGCGCGGGATCCACGCTCCGAAAGCACACGCGGAGTTGTGGGTGCGAGATCCGTCCGCGCGTAGGACCGGGACGGGCGCCACGGCTCTTGGATGTCGCCCGCCAGAGCCGAATCGTTCGCTCACTTCAGCGGCTCTTCATGCTTCGGTCCCATATGGTCGATCAAAAAATCCGCCTGGCCCGGGGATAGGGCAAGGGTCGTCCGGTTCCCTCCGCGCCCCACCACGATCCGTGTCCGGCGTGAGTGCTGTAGCGTGCCGGACCGGGGGTATCGGGTCTCGTCCAGATGGATGATCTCATGGAGCTCGTTCCAGGTGTAGTACTGCCGAGAGAAGCCCAGGTCAACGACCACGCCCCCGGGGAGAACCCCGACACGACGGACGGAGGGTATGCTTCGCAAGATGTACGCATGGGTGACCTGAGCCGCCACTCCGACGGCTCCCCATACGAGGATGAACGCGAGCGTCTGGGTCCAGCCTGGTCGGTAGACGATCGTCTCGACGAGCACGAGGATGGACACCGCTACCAGCGCCGCGCCGGGCAACCAGCGGCTCGCCCACCAGAATCGAGGCCCCCGGGCCCAACGGACTCCTGACAGATCGGGTCGCGGCACCCCGTGATCCAGGAGAGAAACTCCGATAGCTCTTTGCGCCACGGAAGGCAAGTCGGGAAGCTCGAGCCGTCGACCGATTACCTAACGGGCGAAACTTTCAGGAAACGTCGGCGTCCGGACCCACCGGGCTCGGCCTCCGCGACGCCGGCTACCCCTCCAGGAGCTCGTCTGACCGCCGGGAATCCTGAGGTTCCAGGCGACGGCTTATCGGACGCTCGGTCTGCGGTCTCCTGCATGGCCGCCGCGTCGGAGCTACCGACCCTTCTCGGGATCACCGTCCGGCGCACGCTCGTGGTGGGAAGGGTCTCTGTCATCGTCGGCTGCATCATGGTGACGTTCTACTCCGCGGCGTTCGGCCTAGAGGGTCCGCTGTTCACTTCGATCGGGACCCTCGTGCTACCCATCTTCGCGGTCTCGGGCGGGATCGGTGGTGCCCTGGTCTTCGCCAACGACCGGACCAAGGGGGTCCTCGAGTATCTGGTCGCCTACGGCCTATCCGCGCGCCGGATCCTGTTCAACGTCCTGATCGCCGGCCTGGTCCAGGCCACCATCGTCCTTGGTGTCGGTACGGTGGCAGGCGTCTCCTCGTACCTGCTGAGCGGGTACGCGCTCACCCCGCAACTCCCCGAGGCCCTGTTGACCTACACCTTTCCGATGAGCTACCTCACCGTGTGCATGATGACGACCGTCGGGGTGTTCTGGACGTCGCTGTCGTCCCCGCGAGCGGGGATGAACAGCCCGGTCGGCGTCCTGCCCCTGATCGGGGTGGCGCCGACCTCGGCCGCCCTGGTTCTCGCCCTGTCGCTGCGGACGTACACCTCGCAGGTTCTTCTCGGAACGGAGTTGGCGATCGCCGTGATCGTCCTGCTCTTGATCACGCGGACGAGCCAGTTGATGCCGACCGAGCGACTGTTGTCCACCGCCTAGCCCCGGGAGGTCGCTGCGCATAGCCCCCATGACCCCGGAGGTCCTTCGATCCGCCACCAACGGTCCCCGCGCCTTGCTCACGTGCCGTGGCGTTTCCTCAGGGTACCAGAACAAGCCGGTCCTCCACGAGATCTCGTTCGTCGTGGATGAGCCGGCGGTCTACGTGGTCCTCGGTCCGAACGGTGCCGGGAAGACGACCCTCTTCCGTACGATCGCGGGGATCCTTCGGCCCACCGCAGGGGAGGTCCTGCTCGACGGGGTGCCGATCGATCGGCAGAGCTCGCGGGACCAGCTCCACTACCTCTCCCATCTGGACGGCATGCCGGACGGGCTCACGGTGAGAGAGAGCCTCGATTTCTACGCCCGGGTGGAGAGGGCTTCGCCCGCGGACGTCGAACGCGTGCTCGATCAGCTTGAGATCGGAGAGTTCTCGGACACGTTCATCTCTCGGCTGAGCTCGGGCCAGCGGAAGCGGGTCTCGATCGCCAGGGTCTTCCTAAGGGAACGGGGCATCTACCTGCTGGACGAGCCGACGGCGAACCTCGACCCGAAGGTCGCCCGGGAGATCCGGACGCTGATCCTGGAGCTCAGCAAGGAGCGGGTCGTCCTCTACTCGTCCCACAATCTGTTCGAGGCCCGCGAGATCGGCCGCTACGTCATCGCGCTGAAGTCGGGCGCCCTGGCCCTCTTCGACAAGATGGAGAACGTTCGGGCGGCGCACCTGGTCATCGGGGTAAGGACCCTCGAGCCGACGGACGCTCTCGCGGGCTGGGAACGGCGGGGGGACTACTACCTGCGCGAGCTGCAGAGCCCCGATCAGGTTCCAGGCCTCATCCGGGACCTGGAATCCAAGGGAGCAAGGCTGCGAGAGGTCCGCGAGATGGAGAACCCTCTCGAGGACCTGTTCACGTAGTTCCTCGAGCACGGGGGCAGTGCCGGCGGCCTCCAGCTGACGGGGCCCGGTAGGACGACCGGCCTCGGGGCGGCGGTAGCCCCCCGGGCGCTCGACCGAGAGGGTGGGCGGCTCAGGCGGGGAGGTTCATCTCGCGCAGCAGCGCCCGGAACCTCGGGGTGTCCCGGATCGAGTCGAACGCGTGTCGTCGGAAGTCTATCCAGAGGGTCTGCTCCCCCTCCTTCGTGTCGTGCTCCAGGATCTCGAGCGCCCGCTCCTTATCGCCGAGCACGGCGTAGAGCGCCGCGATGTAGTTGGGCCGGATGTACTCCGAGCCGGACTTCCGTTCCCAGGCCTCCACGAGGGCGCGCGCCTCGGACGGGTCCCCAAGGGCGACCCCGAGCTCCGCGCGGCTCGTCGCGGTCCCTGCCCCGCCGAGCGGCCCCGAGGCTAGCGCGGCCTCTCGGGCGGCGTCCTCCCGACGCCCTTGCCTCAGGAGGAGGGCTGCGAGCTGAACGCGCAACTGCCGATTGCCCGGGCTGAGCTCGAGGACCTGCCGGGCGAGCGCGATCGCCCCGGGGAGGTCGCCCGCGTGCGCGGTCGCCCGGATCTGCCACTCCGTGAGATTGGTGAAGAGCGGGTCGAGCTCTCGGGCCGCCTGAAGCTCGTGGACCGACTCCTCGTAGCGGCCCAGGGTGACGAGGAGGATGCCCAGCCAGGCGTGCGCCCACGTGGCGCTGGGGGTGAGGGCGATCGCCGATCGGAACTCCTTCTCCGCGCGGCTCCAGTCCCGCTCGATCTGGAGCGCGTAGTTCCCCCGGGCGGTCCGGACCTCGGGCGCGTCCGGTTCCAGACGGAGGGCCTCGTCCATGAGGTCCTTGATCTTCCCCGCCACCTCCGACTTGGGAAGGCACTCCCCCATCGCCGCGATGTAGAGGTTGGCGAGGTACGCCCGGGCCGACGCAGA